>NZ_JAWMPX010000013.1:0-139885 GCF_033101155.1 Tropicimonas sp. TH_r6 | reverse complement strand
GCAGTCACCCGTTGCGACGGCAAACGCGATGCCTGCTGGCTCCGCAAGCGGACCTTCAGAACACACGTACAAGCAAGCTCCAACCCGCGTTTCAAAGGTCAAGCCAACGCGCTCTACCTATCAAGCCTTTCTGTTCTCGCGCACGCTCGGTCAACCGGCGCCTTTCTTGAAACGACCCTCAAAATACGGCGCAAAACCCTTGCCTCGTTGGGCCGCCAATGGACCAGCAACGATCAGATCAATTCAGACAGGTCTATTGTTTGAAGTTGATCCCGGCGAGCCCTCACTCGGCAAAATGACATGCAACGCTTGCGCCACCGAGCATTCGGGCAACGGGGCGTTGGCTCGAACAGATCGGTTGCGCGATGGGGCATCTCTGAGCATAGGCACAGCCCGGCGGGCGATTGATCGGGTCCGGGATCTCGCCGACCGGTTCGGGCACCTCGCGACCGATCTCGTCGATCCTCGGGGCAACCTCCAGCAGCATTTGAGTATAGGGGTGTTTGGGGGCGGCAAAGAGGTCCTCGGAGTCGGCTTCCTCGACAATCCGCCCGAGATAGAGCACGCCAATCCGGTCGCACATATGACGCACCACGGTCAGGTCGTGGCTGATGAAGACATAGGTCAGGCCAAGCTCCTCGCGCAGATCGCTCATCAGGTTGAGCACCTGCGCTTGCACCGAGACATCGAGTGCCGAGGTCGGTTCGTCACAGACGATCAGCCTGGGGCGAGAGGACAACGCACGGGCAATACAGATTCGTTGGCGTTGACCGCCGGAAAACTCGTGCGGAAACTTCGCGGCATCCTCCGGCGAGAGGCCCACCTGTTCCAGCAATTGCTCGGCCAGGCCGCGCGTCTCGCCGCCACGCGCGACAACGGGTTCGACGATGATGTCCCGTACCCGCCAACGCGGGTTCAGCGAGGCATAGGGATCCTGAAAGATCATCTGGACATCCGAGCGCAAGCGCTCTTGCTCGGCCGGTTTACTGTTGTCGAAGGGGGCGATGTCACCGATCCGTACGGACCCCTCGCTTGGACGCAGGAGGCCCACAAGCATCCGCCCGATCGTGGATTTTCCCGACCCGCTCTCTCCCACGAGTCCATAGACGCCTTTCTCCGGGATCTCGAAGCTCACATCATCCACGGCGGTGAGGAATGCCTTGTCCCGACGTTCGATCACCCGGTTCAGCCAGGGCTTGGAGACGTCGAACCGACGGGACAGATCCTTGATTGCGACATAACTCATGCCTCGACCTCGCCATGTTGCAGGGGGAACCAGCAGGCGGAGCGCCCGTTGTCAGCCTCCAGACGCGGCGCGGCGCCCTGCCTGCAGCGATCCTGTGCGCGCTCGCAGCGCGCGGCGAAGGCACATCCCTCCGGTAGGGCCGTCAAGCGTGGCATGGCGCCGGGAATTTGGCGCAGGCGCGCCTGTCCGGCCGAGGCGGCCGGGGTCGAGTTCAGCAACCCGTCCGAGTAGGGGTGTCTCGGGCGGCGCAGTACCTCGGCCACGCCGCCGATCTCTGCCATCCGCCCCGCATACATGACCGCGATGCGATCAGCGGCCTCTGCGATGACACCGATATCATGGGTGATCAGCATGACCGCGACTCCCCGTTGCCGGCAAATCCGTTTCAGCAGCGCAATGATCTGGGCCTGAACGGAGACGTCGAGCGCCGTGGTCGGCTCGTCCGCGATCACCAGCGACGGCTCGGCGCACAGTGCCAGCGCGATCACGGCGCGTTGGCGCATGCCGCCGGAGAACTCGTGCGGATAGCTGTCGATCCGTTCCTCGGCGGCAGGGATGCCGACCTCGTCCAACGCCGCGATGGCCCGCTCACGGGCCGCTTTTGCCCCGAGGTCGAGATGGGTGCGGAGTGTCTCGGTGAGTTGATCGCCGATCCGCAGGAGCGGGTTGAGCGAGGTGAGCGGGTCCTGAAAGATCATTCCGATCTGCTTGCCACGCAGGCGGCGCATGTCCTCGGGCGGCAACCTGTCGATCCGCGTGCCCGCAAGGCGCACTTCGCCGCCGGCGATCCGTGCTGGCGGGTCAAGCAGGCCGATCACCGCATTTCCTGTCATCGACTTTCCGGCGCCACTCTCACCGACAATTCCGAGGATTTCGCCCGGCGCGATGTCGAAGGAGACGCCATCGACGGGTTTCAACAGCCCGCGGCGGGTCTTGATCTCGACCGTCAGGTCGCGGAGCGACAGGACGGGGTGGGTCTCGTTGCGGCCCATCATTTCAGCCTCGGGTTGAGCGCGTCGCGGAGCCAGTCCCCGAGCAGGTTCACGCTGAGCGCCAGCGCCAGGAGCGTGAGGGACGGGAAGAGTAGGATCCACCACTCGCCCGAAAACAGGAAGCCCTGGCCGATGCGAATGAGCGTGCCGAGCGACGGTTGAGTCGGTGGAGCCCCGACGCCCAGAAAACTCAGCGTGGCTTCGGCGATAATGGCGAGCGCGAGCGAGATCGTGGCGATCACCAGCACCGGTGAGAGGACGTTAGGCAGGATATGCCGCAGCATGATAGCGCTGGGGCGGCGGCCGATGAGTTGGGCGGCCTGAACGTATTCGCGCCCTTTCTCGACCAGTGTCGCACCGCGCACGACGCGGGCAAATTGCACCCAGTCGGACAGGCCAATGGCCAGGATCAGCACCCAGATCGCCATCTGGTCGCGATATTCGACCGGCGTTATCCCCTTGGCGATGCCGAAAATCAGCATGGCGACAAGGATCGCCGGAAAGGTCAGCTGCACATCGGCCACGCGCATGATGATGGTGTCCGTCCAACCGCCGACATAACCGGCGAGCAAGCCCAGCGTGACGCCGAGCACGAGCGCGAAGGTGACTGCCGAGACTCCGACGAAAAGCGAGATCCGCATGCCGTGGAGAATGGTCGAGAAGACATCTCGCCCCTGATCATCGGTGCCGAGCCAGAAGCTCTCGCCGGTGAATGCATTTGGCGTCCCCGGTGGTGTGAATCCGTTCATCAGGTTCAGTTCGACGGGGTTGAACGGGTCTTGCGGGGCGATGAGGGGCGCGAAGATCGCGGCCAGGATCAGCACGAGCACCACGATGGCCGACACGATGGCCACGGGCGAGCGAAAGAAGAGGTAGGCGAAGTCGCTGTCCAGAGCATTGCGCAAGCGCAGACCGATCGTGCTGTTCATGCGGACGCCTCCGAGCGATCGACCCGCAAGCGTGGATCGATGAAGAAATACAGGACATCCACGAACAGGTTGATCAGCACGAACATCACCGAGATCAACATCAGGTAGGCTGCCATGACCGGGATGTCGACAAACTGGATCGCATTGACGAAGAGAAGCCCGAGGCCGGGCCACTGGAACACCGTTTCGGTGACGATGCCGAAAGCGATGATCGAGCCGAGTTGCAGGCCGATCACCGTGGTCACGGGCACCAGCGTGTTGACGAGGGCATGGCGGAAATACACCGTTCGGGTTCTGAGCCCGCGCGCCCGTGCGAAGCGGATGTAATCCTGCCGCAAGACTTCAAGCATCTCGGAGCGGACAAGCCGCATGATCAGTGTCATCTGGTAGAGGCCCAGGGTGATTGAAGGCAGGATCAGCGCGAGCAGCCCGGACCTGCTGGCGAAGCCGGTCGTCCACCAGCCCAGCTCGACAGTCTCGCCGCGTCCGAAGGATGGCAGCCATCCCAGTTCCACCGAGAAGACATAGATCAGCAGGATGCCGATCAGGAAGGTCGGAAGTGAAACCCCGATCAACGACAGCGACATGATCGCCTGCGCGGCGAAGCCATTGCGCCTGATCGCCGTAAATACCCCGAAAACGATTCCGAACGTGATGGCCAGTGTTCCGGAGACGAGGGCGAGTTCCAGTGTGGCGGGCGCGCGTTCTGCGAGGATGTCCGCCACGGGCCGCCCCTGACCATAGCTCACGCCGAAATCGCCTTGCACGGCGCTGGAGAGAAACCGGACATATTGCACAAGCAGCGGCGCATCGAGCCCGAGTTCATTGCGCAGCCGATCGATATCTTCCTGCTGCGCCTCCTGGCCGAGCATGTTGTCGATCGGGTCGCCAATGAAACGGAACATCGAGAAGGCGATGAGGCCAACGACGAGCAGAACGAGAACAGCCTGTGCGGTGCGGCGGAGGATGTAGGCAATCATGGCGCGCTATCCTTGAAAGCGACGAAACACCGCCGCCCCCGCAAGGGAGCGACGGTCGCATTTGGGCAGGTCAGCCGGTCAGTTGACGGTGACCCAACGAAGGATGAAGAAATTGTCCGGCCGCTGGGTCATCTCGACATTCGCGCGCACGCCCCAAACAAGCGGTTGCACGTAGAGCGGCACATAGGCCATCTCGTCCTGCAGGATCGTCGCCGCTTCATCCAGCATTGCCTGACGCTTCGTGTCGTCGATTTCCGACTGGATCATCGGCAACATCTCGTCGATGCGGGCGTTGGAATACCCGCCGAAGTTCCAGCTTCCGAGCTTCTTGTCGGCATTGGGCGTCGAGGCGAGGAACCGCAGCGGGTGCTCGGCATCGAATGTGCCCGGGGACCATCCCAGCAGGTACATGTCGAAATTGTCCTCCCGCAGTTCCGGCCAGTAATTCTGCACCGGCATCGCATCGAGCTCGGCGGTGATCCCCGCCTGTGCCAGCATGCTCACAACGGCCTGGCAGACAGCTTCGTCATTCAGGTACCGGTTGTTGGGGCATTTCAGACCGAAGGAGAACCCGTCGGCATAGCCGGCTTCTGCCAACAGCGCCTTGGCGGCCTCGACGTCATAGGCCGGGCGGGCCGCGTTGGCCTCGGAATACCCGCGCATCGCCGGACTTACGAGCTGGCTTGCAGGCTCGGCATTGCCGCGCATGATCGTCTGCAGGATCGCCGGGACATTCACCGCCTGTGCAACGGCCTGGCGCACTCTTGCATCCTGGAACGGGTTCGGCTTGCCGGCGTCACCAGTGTATTTCAATTCCGCCGCTTCGTGGCCGAAGCCGAGCATGATGACGCGCGCCTCGATCCCCTGGATTACGTTTACGTCCGGATTGGACACCAGCCGGGCTGCGTCCTGGATCGGTACCGGGTTGATGAAATCCACATCGCCCGAGAGAAGGGCCGCAACCGCCGTCGCCGGGTTCTGGATCGGCGTGAACTCGGCCCGCGTGATGTTGTGTTCGGCGTCCCCCCACCAACCGTCATGGGGTTCGAGAACCGTGCGCAGGCCCGGCTCGCGTGCGGTCACCTTGAACGCACCAGTGCCATTGGCATTCAGCGTTGCGAAGTTGCCTTCTTCCTTGTTGGGAGTCGTGGCCGCATTGGCTTCGGCCCACCCCTTGTCCACGATCATCCAGTTGGCGATGGAATCGGGGAAGATCGGATTGGGCGCGTTGGTCTTGATGTCGATCGTGTAGGGATCAACGATCTCCAGGCTCGCCACCGGGGAGAACCAGCTGCGAGTATCCGCGGCTTCGCCGGAGGCGCGTTGGTAGGAAAACAGCACGTCCTCCGCGTCAAATTCCTCCCCGTCATGGAACGTGACGCCCTCGCGCAGCTTGAAGCGCCAGCCCTCGCCCTCACCAATCGGCTCCCAGCTGGTGGCCAGCGCTGGCTCGATCGTCATGTCCTTGCCACGGCGCACGAGCCCCTCGTAGACATTGTTGAGGAAACCCAAGACCGGGGAAGAGTTGACCGCATGGGGATCAAGCGTCTGCGGATCGGTCGTCCCGGCCCACTTGAACTCTTCCGCTGCGGCATGTGTACCCACCAGCGCGCACAGCGCTGTGGCCAATCCAAACTGTCTCATGGCGTCCCTTTCATGTCCTGTTCGCGCCCTATGGAGACTTGAGATGAGTGCAAATGGCAAGGCTCATGCCGAAGACGAAACCAAATGGTCGGTGTTCCCTCTGAACAGATCAGCATAGGCTTTTATCGGATTTTCCCTATCCGCAATGAGCCTGGCGCGCCGAAGACCGCTGTCGTTGAACTTGGCATGTCTGCCGGTTTGAGACCTGCCACTTTGCGCTTTATTCACAACTCACGCCGGCGCGTTCTTCCAAAAGACGCATTCGTCTCGAAGATCTTCGGCAAGCTGAAGAACCCGTTCCGCGGCCAAAAGAGCCAACTGTGGGCTCCAAATTGCGATCAAAAACACGTCGTGCGGGTAATTCGCAGAATGTTCCTGTCCTCTTCAATTGGCCGTGACTTGCTGAAATGTCCGGAATGCGGACGCTACGCCAAAACAACCGACAGTTTGACGAAGGTCGGCCTTGGGCCGTTCACGACACTCGAGTTGATGCGTCACCAAAGACGCATGGGCCGCAAAGAAGCGGCAGCTTTGCGCAGGGAGTGAACCTTGGAAAAGTCGAGGCCAACGGCGGCTTTGCCCGCAAATCAGCCGACAAGATCCCTTCCGGGATCCGGCTCACCCGCCGGTGAGATCCGCCGTCATCAGGCAATACCTGTCACGTTTCTCGAAGCCGAGCCGCTCGTAAAGCGTGCTCACCGGGCTGTCGCGCTCGGTTTCCAAGTGCAAAGCGCGCACGCCCGCATCCTGCAGCGCCCGGACAAGCGCAGCGAGCGCTTCGCTGCCCATCCCCTTGTTGCGCACGGCCGGCCGGACCCAGAACTCGTCGACATACCCGTCGATACCGCCCAGCTCGATCGACCAGCCGAAACTGATCGCGACATATCCCACCGGCGCATTGTGCGGCCCGAGGATGTAGACGACTCCCAACGGCGACCCTTCCAGAAGCGGCAGGACGGCAGCAAGCCGGGTGTCGTCATCCTGGACAATGCCGAACTCGGCATGAAAAGCCGCAACCATGCCCAGGAGCTTGTCCAGGTCTTCCGTCCGCGCCATGTGCAATTTGGTCTTCACGTCCCGTCCTCCTCCAGAGCGCGAAGCGCCTTTGCCTCAGCCGTGGCGATCCAGGTCGCCTTGCAATTGCAATACGCCTCGGAATTGTCGCGGAAATGCGAGGCGCAATGCCGCTTGAGAGTCTCATACGCGCCCATCATCAGCGGGTCGGCCCGCAGCAGGTCGCGGAAGGCGAGGTGGCGGCGGATCTCGCTGTCGCCCTCGGTCCAGATATGCGCCTGAACCAGCCGCGCGCCCGTGGTCGGGCTGGAGCGGCGGCAGTAGCGTCGCCGTGCCAGGCCATTCTCCCCGAGCCATTGATAGCCCATCGCGTGTACGGCCGGCTGAAGACTGTCGAGATCGACCCCCTCGGCAATGACCGGGATGAGATCGAGCACAGGCTTCGCGGCCAGGTTCGGCACCGAAGTCGACCCGATATGATGTACCTCGATCAATGCGTCCCCGAGCGCCGTCTTCCAGCGCTCGGCCTCGCGGGCCGCCTTTTCGGGCCAGGTCGGGTCATAGCTGGCGATCTCGATCCTCACAGCCGGGCAATCCTTTCGGCCAGCAGGTCGAAGAAGCCCTCCGCGTCGATCCCTCCGATGAAGAGCGCATTGGCAGCGCGGTCGGTCACGCCCCACCAGTCGGCCACGGTCATGCCGCGCGTCAGGTCGCTCTGGCATTCAATTTCGACATTGATCCGGCGGCCGGAAAACAGCTCCGGGCGCAACACGTAAGCGATGACGCAGGGGTCATGCAGCGGTCCGCCGTCACCACCATATTTCTCCACGTCGAAGCGCTCGTAGAAATCGAGCCAGGCGGAGACGACCTTCGAGACAGGGGTGCCGAGCGCGTCGATCCGGTCGAGCCAGTCGCGCGTGATCAGTGCCTTGTGGGTCGTGTCGAGCGGCAGGATGGTGATATCCACGCCGGATTTCATCACGATATCCGCGGCCTCCGGATCGACATAGATGTTGAACTCGGCTGCCGGGGTAACGTTCCCGACTTCGAAATATGCGCCGCCCATGAGCACGATCCCGCCCAGCCGTTCGGCGATATCGGGTGCCCGTGTCAGCGCAGTGGCCACATTGGTCAGCGGCCCCAGCGGGCAGAGCGTCACCGCGCCCGGAGGCTCGCGGCGAATATGGTGGATGATCGCTTCGACCGCATGCAGATCGGCCACCGGCATCGTCGGCTCCGGCAGCTCGATTCCGTCCAGCCCGCTGGCGCCATGAACGTGCTCCGCGGTGACCAGAACCCGCTCCATAGGCCGGTCGCAGCCCTCATGCACAGGCACATCCGACTTGCCGGCCAGCTCGCAGATCACGCGGGCATTGCGCGAGGTCTTGTCCAGTCGCACATTCCCGGCCACGGCCGTCACAGCCAGCACCTCCAGCTCTTCCGGCGAGGCCAGGGCGAGCAGGATGGCAACAGCGTCGTCCTGTCCGGGATCGGTGTCGATGATGATCTTGCGGGGGGGCATCTTCTTGGGTGTCTCCTGAGGGTCGGCGCGACAGTGACGTCAGCGGCGCGGCTTGTCCAGAGCAGCTGCGCGCAAGCCCGCCCTGTCCCCCGGTTGCGCGACTCGTCGCCTATACCGGGGCTTCCCAGATAGAGGTGACACCGGCGCCAGCTCGAGCGTTGGACACACTTCCCGGGGCGCTTGCTGCCCTTTCCTCCAGACCCAAGTTGTGGTGCGGTGTCCCGGGCTTTTCCCCTTACAATTCCGGATGCCTGTCTCGGACTTCCCGTGTCTTGACCCGGGCGCCGGCTTCCAGCGTCTTGTGGACCGGGCAGCGGTCGGCGATTTCCATGAGCCGGGCGCGTTGCTCCTCGGAAAGAGGGCCATCGAGGCGAATCCGGCGGTGGAACAGGTCGATTCGGTTCGGCCCGGTCAGGTCGCTGTCCTGCCCATGGACCTTCTCATGACTGATATCGACCGAGACATGCTCCAGCGGCCAGCCCTTGCGACGGGCATACATGCGGACGGTCATCGAGGAACAGGCCGCGAGCGCGGCCGAGAGCAGGCCGTAGGGGGTCATGCCGCGATCGGTGCCGCCATAGGCCTTCGGCTCGTCGGCAAGAAGATGATGATGCGGACCGTCGGTAATGTCCTGCAGGAAGCCGTCCGGGTCCGCCTCCGAGGCGCGGATGATCCCCTCCGGCGCGCCGGGCGGCGGGGCAGGGGGGCGCAGGTCGAGATAGCGGCCGGCCCAGGCGGCGATCACCTCGGCTGCATATTCGGCATCCCGGGCGCGGCTCAGAAGGTGGTCGGCGTCGTCCAGCGTGACGAAGCTCTTGGGGTGGCGCGCGGCGGCGAAGATGGCGGTGGCATTGTCGACGGAGACGACATCGTCCAGAGGTGCGTGCATCACCAGCAGCGCCTTGCGCAGCCCGCCGATCTCGCCGGTCAGATCGGCCTCGATAGCGTCCTCTACGAAATCCTGCCCGATCCAGAAGGGACGTCCGCCGAGGATGACTTCGGCCGCGCCCTGCGCCGCGATCTCAGGCAGCGAGTCGTGGAAATTATGCGTCACGTGGCCGGGATCGAAGGGTGCGCCCAGCGTCACGACCGCCTTGGCGCTCTCGATCGCACCCGCCGCCCGTAACACAGCCGCCCCGCCCAGCGAATGGCCGATCAGAAGTTCCGGGGCCATGCCGTTCTGGGTCAGGTAGTTGGCGGCCGCGACGAGGTCGCCGGCATTGGAGGTGAAGGTCGTGTTCTCGAACTCGCCCCCGGAATGGCCAAGCCCGGTAAAATCGAACCGCAGCACCGCGATCCCCATCGACGCCAGTCGTTGCGCGATCCTGCGCGCGGCGGCGATATCCTTGGAACAGGAAAAGCAATGGGCGAAGATGGCCGTCGTCAGTTGCGGCCCCTCGGGACGATCCAGGCGGGCGGCCAGGGCGTGGCCCTGTGCGCCGGTGAAGGTGATGCGTTCCATGGGACGGGATCCACGCTGTTGCTGTCTCCCAGAGCATGGGCCTTCACAGCCCGTGCCCCAAGCCATGTGTCAGCGCTGTAACGCGATGGTGACAGCCTGTCAGCGGCAATAGGTTCCGCTGCGATACCGGGCCGTGTCGACGTGGAAATGGTCCTGATGGTAGCGGTCAGCATTGGGGCCAAGCACGGTGCCAAACGGGCCGCAGGCGGATTTATGCACCTTTCGCATCGCCTTTGACCATGTCTTGGAGCGCCAGCCCTTGAGAACCGAAACTTCCGTGCCGTCATTCAACCGCACTGCTCCGAGATCGACCGCATGGCCCTTGGCATGTTCGGAGAGCTTGCCGCTGGGCCGGTTGTTGCGCCGACGGCAGGCGTAAGACGCGACGACCTTGATCTCCTTCACGCCGCCACCCTTGCGCCCGAAGGCCGGCTTGATGCCATTCTGGACCCATGAATTGAGGGCCTTGGCCGTGGTGCAATCGATCGTGGCGGCGGTACTCAGGCGAACACCGGAGACCTCGGTGACCTTGACCGGATTGGAGATTCCGCATCCGCTGCCGGGTTTGCCGAAGCTTGGCTGCACCGTGCCCTTGATCGCGTTCACGCCACAGACCGAGCCCGTCTTGGAATAGCTGGATCGGTCACGCTTCTGGAAGAGCTTGGCAAAGCCGGCCGGGCGGGCCTTGGGCACGGTTGCGCCATGGGCGGACGCGGCCATGGCAGACGCGAGTGTGACGGTGTAATCGGCCAACGGATGGACCGGGCGCGGGGTCGGGCGCAGATCGGCGCCGAAATGGATCCGGGTGACCTGCCGCGCGACCTGGACGGCGGAATCCCCGGGGATCGTTTCGCTGGTGAAGACGCCGGCGCGCGGTCGCGGGCGGATCTCCGCACCAATCTGGACCCGGACACCGGCTTCGGTGATTTGAACCCGTTGAGCCACATCTGGCAGGGAGGACTGCGCGGTTCGGGGGACTGCCATAGCCACCAGTTCGAGCGAGCCTTCCGCCGGTTCGCTGCCCGGCCGTGCCAGCGGGCGGTGGCTGCTGGAGGGAGCCTCGGCGGCGGAAATGCCGGCGCTGAAAAGCACCGCTGACACGAAAGAGACCCGTGCGAGCGCATTCAGGCGTACAAGTCGGGTGGCCGTCTGGCGGCGTTGTCCTGTCATTCCACCGCTCCTTTCGCGCCCCGTCCGAAATCGGGCGCATCGGTATCCTGTCCCGCTTCGATAATACCACGCCGAATGGCGCGGGTGCGGGTAAAATATGCGTGCAGGTGGTCGCCATCGCTGGTGCGGATGGCGCGTTGCAGGCTCATCAATTCCTCGATGAACCGACCGAGGATCTCCATCGTCGCGTCCTTGTTGTTGAGGAACACGTCGCGCCACATGGTCGGGTCGGAGGCGGCGATCCGGGTGAAATCCCTGAAACCGGCGGCGGAATACTTGATGACCTCACTGTCCGTCACCCGCCGCAGGTCGTCGGCGACGCCCACCATCGTGTAGGCGATCAGGTGCGGGGCGTGGGACGTGACCATGAGCGTGAGGTCATGATGCTCGGGGTCCATGATCTCGACATTGGCGCCCATTGCCGCCCAGAACCGTTCCAGCTTCGACAGCGCGGCCGGGTCGGTCTCGCCATCAGGCACGATCAACGTGTAGCGATTCTCGAACAGCTCGGCGAAGCCGGACCGCGGGCCGGAATGCTCGGTGCCCGCCAGCGGGTGGGCGGGGATGAAATGCACGCCTTCAGGCAAGTGCGGCTTCACGGCCTCGATCACGGCGCGCTTGACGGAGCCCACATCGGTGACGGTGGCGCCGGGCTTGAGATGCGGGCCGATCTCCTGCGCAACGTGCCCCATCGCGCCGACGGGAACACAGAGCACGATCAGATCGGCATCCTTGACGGCCTCGGCAGCGGTGTCGGTGACGATGTCGCAGAGCCCATCCTCGCGGGCGATGGCGCGGGTCTCGGCCGAGCGCGCGGTGCCGGCAATGTCGCCCTGCAATCCGGCGCGACGACCGGCATGGATCATCGAGGAGGCGATGAGGCCGAGTCCGATATAGGCGACGCGGTCGTAGATCTGGCTCATGCGCGGCTCTCCTGGAAGGAGCGGATGCCGTCGATCACGCGCTGGCAACCTGTCTCGTCGCCGACGGTGATGCGCAGGCAATTGGGCAATCCGTAGCCCGCAACCTGGCGCACGATCACGCCCCGGGATTTGAGATGCGCGTCCACGGCCTTGGCCTCCTGCGTGTCGGCGAAGCGGGCGAGGACGAAATTTGCGAGGCTCGTATCGGAGGGGATGCCGAGCGCGGCCAGTTGCTCCGAAAGCCAGACCCGCATCCTGGCATTCTCGGCCAGACAGCGCGCGGCGTAGTCGCGGTCCTTGATGGCGGCGATGGCGGCGGCCATCTGGATCTCGGAAAGGTTGAAGGGCTGGCGGATGCGCTTGAGCACATCAATGATGTGCCTTGGCCCGTAGCCCCAGCCGATCCGCAGCCCGCCCAGCCCGTAGAGCTTGGAGAAGGTGCGGGTCATGATCACGTTGTCCCGCGCGTCAACGAGGCTGACGCCGCCGTCATAGCCATCGACGAACTCGGCATAAGCGCCATCGAGAACGAGGATCGCGCCCTCGGGGATGCCATCGGCCAGCCGCGCCATCTCGTTGCCACCGATCATCGTTCCGGTGGGGTTGTTCGGATTGGCGATGAAGACGAGCTTCGTGTTCTCGGTGCAGGCAGCCAGCAGCGCGTCCACATCCGTCACCCGCTCGCGCTCGGGCACCTCGACCGGCGTGGCGCCAACAGCGAGGCCGAGGATGCGATACATGGCGAAGCCGTGTTCGGTGTGCAGGACCTCGTCGCCCGGACCGGCATAGGCCTGGCAGAGGAATTGCAGGATCTCGTCCGAACCGACGCCGCAGATGATCCGCTCGGGGTCCAGCCCATGGACTTCGCCGATGGCCTGTCGCAGCGGCGCGTGGTCGGTATTGGGATAGCGATGGACTTCGGAGACGGCGTCGGCAATCGCCTGTTTCGCCTTCGGGCTGGGGCCGAAAGGGTTTTCATTCGAGCTGAGCTTGAGGATGTCGCTCACGCCTTCGACATGGCTTTGGCCGCCCTCGTAGAGCGCGATATCCATGATCCCGGGTTGGGGAGTGATCTGCGTCATGCCGGTCTCCTTTCCGAGCGGTTCTAGAGCCTTTCCGCGAAGAGAAAAACCGCCTATCTGGCGGTGCCGCCTGGGGCGCGGGCGTGACGCGCAAGAAACCGCGCGCACTTTGCCTCCCCGTGGGCGGGATCAGGTATTCGCAATCGCCCTGATGCCGCTCCCGCCAGCGGCACCATGCCGCCCTTTTCGGGAACGCGGGGCCGGCGCACTCTCGGCCCATGTCCAGCACCCTCACCGCGTCCCCGATCCTCAATGACGAGTTGCCAGCTCGCCCCTGGTGCCTGCCGCAGGCCGGGCGCCTCCCCGGTATCGCGCCCATCGAGATGTCAGACTGGCTCTGGCAGCTTGACACCTATGCGGCTCAGATGGCCGAGCGCGAGCGCCTGCTGGAGAAATGCCCCGAAAAAGTCCTCGCATTGCAGGCGGATGCCCGACCCGCGGCGGAGGAACTCTTCGATCTCGTGCTGGCTCAACTCGAGACCCGTCCGGGCTTCGTCCGCGAGGCCGGGACCCTGCACTGTCCGGATGGCCGCAGCGTTGCGCTGGATCGCTCTGCACCGCTGCGAACGCTCGGCCGGCTGGTGCAGGAAGATCTCTGCCTGCTGGTCAAACCGGAAGGCGATGACGAACATCTCCTTGCCGGGGCGGTGCTCTGCTTTCCGGCAAGCTGGACCCTGGCCGAGAAGATCGGGCGTCCGATGCTGGCGATCCACATCCCGGTCGAGGTCTATGACGAAACGCTGGCGCGCCGGGTTCAGCGCCTGCTCGACGGGGTCCGGCCCGATCGCCCGCTCGCGCGGTCCAATGCCTTCTTCTATGACGATCCTGCACTCTTTCAGCCCCGCCCGGAACTGGACCCGCGTCCGGCCGGTGGTCCAACAGCGGCCTTCTTCCGCTCGGAACGTCAATGTCTGATTCGTCTGCCCGAGAGCGGCGCCGTGGCCTTTTCGATCCACACGATCCTGCTCGCCCGCAGCGCCCTGACCGTGGAGGACCGCGCTGCGCTTGGCACCTGATCTCAGGGCGCGACGGGGAGGAGCTTTCCGTCTTTCATCTCGACATGCACCGTCAGGCCACCATCGGCGTCCTCGCGCAGTCGGAACCGTTCCCCGGGGGCCGTGGCGAAGGTCAGCCCGCCGTCTGCGGCCCCGGGATCGGCACGCAGATGGCTGACCAGTGCGAAAAGCCGCGGGGCCAGCCAGTCGAACGCGACCGGGGCCGGCGCGGAGCGCAGCGACCGCCCGATCAGCTCCGTCGCCCCGAAGAGCTCCAGCGACAGCCACGCCTTGCGCCCATCCTGCCGGATTTCGGGACGCGGATGCAGGAACAGGGGCAGGGGAAAGAGCATGCGCGACATCGCCGCGAAACGTTCCGCGCTGAGGAACTGTCCTGACTGCTGCCAGTGGACTGCCAGCGTCGCATTCTGCTGTGCAAGCTGGGACGCTGCGCCGTGGCCCAGGATCAGCAGCTGGTCGAACACGTCCTGCGTGGGGCTCGGCGGCGTGTCGGAGGGCGACGGTTCGGCCCCAGTGCCAACGCTCAATGTCACGGCCGCGCGATGTTGCCCGATGACGCTGTCCGGGTCTTCGTGCAGCACGTCCAGCAACTGCGAGTCGAGCGCCGTGTCGAACCTGTGCCCGGTCAGCGGCAGGTCGCGGGGCTGCACAAGAACATGCGCCTTTGGCGCGGATAGCAGCGGCGCGCCGCGCCATGTTCGGCATTCGAGCGTGCCGAGTTCCGGCCCGATCCGCGCCGCCAGTGCTGTGCAGAGTGCCTCACTGTCGATCTGTGCAGGATGGGAGAGCAGGAGCGTTGCCGTGATCGAGGAGGGCAGGGGCATCGGGGTTTCTCGAAAGGGAACGGACGGCTTTCCTTCTGCCCTGCGACTTTGGAGAGAATAGGGCAGGGGCAGAAAAAAAGCGCGTGTCGGCAGGTCAGACGGAGCTGAGATAGAGGCTGGTCTCGCTGTTGAGCACGCCGTCGGTGAGCCGGACTTCGCGCAGCACCCGGTCGAAATCGGACAGGGACGCCGCCTGGATCTCGGCCACGAGGTCCCATTTGCCATTGGTCGTGTGCAATTGCTGAAGTTCCGGGATGCCGCGCAGCCGACGGATCACCTCCGTGGTCGACTTTCCGACGACTTCGACCAGCATCACCGCCCGGATGGCCTCCGTGTCGGCGTCCTCGCGCACCCGCACCGTGAAGCCCAGCAAGGTGCCCGACGCGAGCATCCGGTCGAGCCGGTTCTGCACTGTTCCGCGCGATACGCCGAGGATCTCGGCCAGTTTCGACAGCGGTGCGCGGCCGTCCCGGCGCAGGATCGCGACAAGCTCGCGGTCCAGCGCGTCGAGAGGTTGCTTGGCTTCGGGTCTTGATGTCATTTCTGTCAAATCGTCATCTCATCCTGACGAAATGTACAATCGGACTTCATAAATTGCAAGAAAATGAGATTTCGACAGAGAATTGGCGGGGCTATCCTGTGAGGATCCACACCCAATCGATATCAGTCTCTCCGAAAGGCCGCCTGTATGTCCTTCGATTCCTCCCCGATCCAGTCTCTCAACCTTGTCCCCTTCGTTTCGGTGGACGACATGATGCATACCGTGCTCGATATCGGCGTGGCCGAGATGATCACCGGGATCGCCGGCTATATCGAGCAGGATTTCGCCCGATGGGAGCTCTTCGACAAGACCCCGCGTGTTGCCGCGCACAGCTCCGTGGGCGTGATCGAGCTGATGCCGACCTCGGACGGGGTCGAATACGCGTTCAAATACGTGAACGGCCATCCGAAGAACACGAAGGAGGGGCTGCAGACGGTCACCGCCTTTGGCGTTCTGGCAGATGTGGATTCGGGATACCCGGTGCTGATCTCCGAGATGACCATTCTGACGGCGCTGCGCACGGCGGCGATGTCCGCCGTTGCGGCGCGACCGCTGGCGCCGGCCGGGGCGGACACGATGGCGATCATCGGCAATGGGGCGCAATCGGAATTCCAGGCCATCGCCTTCCAGGCGCTGCTCGGGATCACCAAGCTGCGGCTCTATGATGTCGATCCGGTGGCGACCCGGAAATGCGCCGCCAATCTCGCGGGGCGCGGCTTCGAGATCGTTGAATGCCGGAGCGGCGAAGAGGCGGTCGAAGGCGCGCATATCATCACGACCGTGACCGCAGACAAGCAATGCGCGACCATCCTGACCGACAACATGGTTGGCGCGGGCGTGCATATCAACGCCATTGGTGGTGACTGTCCGGGCAAGACCGAGCTTCACAAGGACATTCTCCTGCGCTCCGATATCTTCGTCGAGTTCCCGCCGCAGACCCGCATCGAGGGCGAGATTCAGCAGCTTGACGCGGATCACCCGGTGACCGAGCTCTGGCAGGTGCTTGCCGGGCAGAAGACTGGACGCAGCTCGGAGCGGCAGGTGACGCTCTTCGATTCCGTCGGCTTCGCCATCGAGGACTTCTCCGCGCTGCGTTTCCTGCGCGACCAGCTGGAGCGGACGGGCCGCTATGAGACCCTCGACATGATCGCCGACCCTGACGAGCCGCGCGATCTCTTCGGAATGATCCAGCGGGCGGCCGCGACGCGATGATGGAAGCGCGTCGCCACCGGTCCGTGCAGGCCCCGGGCGCGGTTGTCATGATCCGCCCCTGGCACTTCCGGCCCAATAGCGAGACCGCCGAAGACAATGCCTTCCAACGGGATGCCTCCCATCTCGACCGGGGAAGTGTCGCGCGGGCGGCCCATGATGAGGTGACCCAGGCGGCCAAGGCGCTGGAAGCGGCCGGGCTGCGGGTCCATCTCTTCGATGACGAGACGGAGGCGACGCCGGATTCGGTCTTTCCGAATAACTGGTTTTCCACCCATCCGGGCGGGCATGTCGCGATCTACCCGATGTTTGCCGAGACCCGGCGCGCAGAGCGGCGCGCGGATGTGATCGCGCTGCTCAAACGGGAGTACCGGGTGCAGGACATTGTCGATTACACCGGGCTGGAGCCGGACGGGCTGTTCCTGGAGGGGACGGGCGCGATGGTGCTCGATCATATCGACCGGGTCGCCTATGTCGTGCGTTCCAACCGGGCCGACCCGATCCTTCTCGAACGCTTCTGCTCGCATTTCAACTACGAGCCGATGGTGTTTGATGCGCATGATGCGCGGGGCGTGCCGGTCTATCACACCAATGTACTGATGTGCATTGCCACGAAATTCGTGCTGGTGGGGCGAGACATGATGGCGGGCGATGCCCGGCGTGCGCATATCCTTGAGCGGTTCGAGGAGACGGGCCGACAGGTGATCGCGCTCTCCAATGCGCAGATTGCCGATTTCGCCGGAAACGCCATCGAGTTGCAGGGGAGGGAGGGGCGTGTGCTGGCGCTGTCTGCCCGGGCCCTGTCCGCGCTGCGTTCGGACCAACGCGCCGCGATGGAGCGGAGTGCCAGATTGCTGCCGTTGGAGGTCCCCACAATCGAGATGGCGGGTGGTTCGGTCCGCTGCATGCTTGCGGGTGTGCATCTGTCCCGACGCTGAACTGGCGCAGGGTCGCAGAGCCATGCGCTCCGATCCGGCATCCGGATTTCACGGCTATTATGTTGGTCCACATGGCGCGGACCCGGGGGAACTCGACCTGAAGGCGCAGGCGCGCGTTCCAGGACGCCCGAAAACACCGTCAATCTTGCGGAAGGCGGCGTCATCCCAAGGCTGGGGAAGGCCCGGCGGCTCGCCGGGTTGCCGTGCTCGCGCAGCGAAGGGCCACTGCGTCGACAGAACCGCCAATGCCACGTTCAAACATGCCAAACAGAAAATCGCCGCGATCCGGAAGACCGCGGCGATTTCTAATTTCTATCTGATTTGCAACCGGGTGTTTCGCGACCGCAATGTCACTCAGCCGCTTCGGGCGAGTCGTTTCCATCCGTCTGAACCTGCGCGGCCCCGCCCTGTTCGGAGGATTCCGGCTCGGGCTTCGCCTTCGGCTTGCGGGTCCGCTTCGGCTTGGGGGCGGGGTCAGCTGCCTGCTCCTCGCCCTGTGCTTCCGGCGTCTCCGTCTTGGGCTTGGGCTTGCGGGCACGGCGCGGCTTTGGCTTGCTCTCCGCCGGTGCGGCAGGCGCGGTTTCCGGCTGCGGCGCGGGAGAGTCAGACTTCGGGGAGGTGTCGATCAGAAGGTCCGGCTGGGGCGAGCTCTGGATCTCGTCCTCGATCACATCCGACGCGGATCCGATTGGCTCGACCGATCGCAGTCCCTCCGGCTCGGCTTGCTGCGGGCGAGGCTGGGAATGAGATTGGGGCTGAGGCTGGCCGCCCTGGCCGCCACCCTGGTTGTTGTTGTCGTGCCGATCGCGCTGGCGGTCGCGCTGCTGTTGTTCCTGCTGCTCGCGGCGAGCGTCCTGCTCGCGCTGCGCCTCGCCGAGCATGCGGGTGTAATGTTCCGAGTGCTGCTGGAAATTCTCCATGGCAACACGGTCATTTCCAAGCGCGGCGTCGCGGGCGAGCTGGTTGTACTTGTCGATGATCTGCTGCGGGGTGCCACGCACCTTGCCCTCCGGGCCGGACGAATCGAAGACCCGGTTGACGATGTTTCCGACCGAGCGCTGACGGTTCGACTTGGAACGCGAACGTGACTTTTGTGATCTCATTGTTTTGTACGTTTCCGCCTTGTTGCGGGCTCCGGACCTAGTTTTCGGTTTGCGGTATGTATTCCCGCCGGGTGGTCCAAATTGTTGTGACTATCTGCGCGGGGGGCCGTTCGCCCAACGCTCCGTGCTAGGCCTGATTGGCATGGGTCGGCGGCGGTGACAAGGGAAAAACCGCTCTCGCGCCGTCAAACTGGCTGTTTCGGCAGGTAAACGTCACCTTTTAGCGACTCCGAGCCGTGCCGACACGACCCTGTCCCGGCCATCCATGTCGGGGCGAATGGCGATCTCTTCAAGCCCGGCCGCGTCGAACATCGCGGCGACGGCCGCGCCCTGGCTGGGGCCGATCTCGACGAGGAGGCGTCCTCCGGGGGCGAGGTGGGACGGTGCGCCGGCGGCAATCCTGCGGTAACAGGCCAGCCCGTCGGCCTCATCAGTCAGGGCGATACGGGGCTCATGCGCCAACACCTCCGACTGGAGCGCTGCCATCTCCGACAGGGCGATATAGGGCGGGTTCGAGACGATCAGGTCGAAATGCCCGTCAACTCTCTGATACCAATCGGAAACATTCATCTCGCAACGCGGGATGACGGCGTGAGACTGTGCATTCGTCCGGGCAATCTCAAGAGCGGCCTCCGAGATATCCACACCAAGCCCGACCGCCTCCGATTGCTCCGCCAGAAGCGTCACGAGGATACAGCCGGAGCCGGTGCCGAGATCCAATACCCTGGAAAACGGCGCGCTCATGGATTCTGCGATCAGCTCCTCGGTCTCGGGGCGGGGGTCGAGCACGCGGGAATCGACCGAGAATCGCCGTCCCCAGAAGTCGCGATAGCCACGGATATGGCTGATTGGCTCGCCCGCGCAACGCCGCTGGGCCAGTGTCCCGGCCGCCGCGAGATCAGTCGCGGCGAGCGGGTCGCGCAGATGCAGGGAGAGCCGGGACGGGTCGATCTCGAGCTGATGGGCGAGCAGAAGCCGGGCCTCGCGGGCCGGGTTGTCTATCGCGCCTTTCACGAGTCTGCGGGCAAGTTTTGCCAGCCCTTCCTGAACCGTCTGCATCCTCCGCTTACCCGTCCAGATCGGCCAGCTTGCGAGCCTGATCATCAGCTGTGAGGGCGTCGATCACCTCGGCGAGATCGCCCTGCATGACCTGGTCCAGCTTGTAGAGCGTGAGGTTGATACGGTGATCCGTCATGCGTCCTTGCGGGAAATTGTAGGTGCGGATGCGCTCGGAGCGATCGCCCGAACCGACCTGGCTGCGGCGGTCGGCGGCACGGGCGTCATCGGCCTTCTGGCGTTCGGCATCGTAGAGCCGCGCGCGCAGCACCTGCATCGCGATCTCGCGGTTGCGGTGCTGGGATTTCTCCGAGCTGGTCACGACGATTCCGGTTGGCAGGTGGGTGATCCGGACGGCGGAATCGGTGGTGTTGACGTGCTGGCCGCCGGCGCCGGAGGCGCGCATGGTGTCGATGCGGATATCCGTGGCGGGAATGTCGATATCGACATCCTCGGCCTCGGGCAGCACGGCGACCGTCGCCGCCGATGTATGGATGCGCCCGCCGGATTCTGTTTCCGGGACGCGTTGGACCCGGTGGACGCCACTTTCATATTTCAGCCGGGCGAAGACGCCCTCGCCCTGAATATGCGCAACCGCTTCCTTGATGCCGCCAAGCTCGGTTTCCTGCGTCGTGATCAGCTCGAATTTCCAGCCCTGTGCCTCGGCATGGCGCTGATACATGCGCAGCAGGTCGCCGGCGAAAAGCGCAGCTTCTTCACCGCCCGTGCCGGGGCGGATCTCGATCATGGCGGGGCGGGCATCGGCGGCGTCCTTGGGCAGCAGCGCCAATTGCAACGCGCCTTCGTGCTCGGGCAGGCGGGCGCGCAGGTCGGGAAGTTCCTCCTCGGCCAGCTCGCGCATCTCGGGATCGTCGAGCATCGCCTCGGCTTCCTCGATATCGGCCCGACACTGTTTCCAGGCGGTTATCTCGGCCACGACGGGCTTGAGATCGGCATATTCCTTGGCGAGACGGGCGATTTCGCCAGGCTCGGCGCCAGACGCCATCTTGGCTTCGAGAAACTCGAAGCGTTGGGCGATTTCGTGCAATCTTTCCTCGGGAACCATGCCCGGTTGCGTGCCGGAACGGGGCGCTTTGGTCAAGGGGGCGAGACGTGCTAGGCTGATCCATGGCCAGATTATCGCTCTTTCTTTTCATTGCGTGGGCAGGGAGCGGCCTTGCGGATGTCACCACACCATCTGGCAAGGTAATCGACTGCTATTGCACTGATCGAGCCGGGGATCGGGTCGATCTGGGCGAAGTGATCTGCCTGCACGTGGATGGGCGGATGTTTCTTGCGCGCTGCGAGATGTCGCTGAACAATCCGATGTGGCGGCAGGTCAAGGAAGGCTGCACGGTCTCGCGCCTGCCCGAACTGTCTCCTTTCGCCGCCGCGGAAGCGGAACGCTCCTGACGCTCGGGTCGCCGTTTTTCCCGCCGCCATGCCAGCGGAAAGGGGGGGGGCGCGCCGCCGAACAGAGTTCGAGCGGCGGCGGCGCCGCTTCGCGGCGTGGACCGGGTGGGGAATGTCGGGGGACGCCATTCGTGGGATTGAGTTTTAGAGGCAAAGCGGGTGTGATTGCGGCAGGGAAGAGTTTGACAGGAGGTCGTTACCGATGGGCGAGATAGCCCTCACCTACGAGATGATCGTGGTGCTGTGCGTGCTCGGGCTGACGGTTGGCCTCTTCGTGACCGAGATCGTGCGGGTCGACGTGGCCGCCTTCCTGATCATGGTGCTGCTGGGCTGCCTGGCCTCGTTGCCCGGGCTCTCCCATATTGTCGATGTGAACCACCTCTTCGCCGGCTTCGGCTCCAACGCCGTGGTCTCTATCATTGCGGTGATGATCCTCGGTGCCGGGCTGGACCGCACGGGCGTGATGTCGACCGTTGCTGCCTGGATCCTCAGGGTCGGCGGGCGCACGGAGGGGCGGATTATCCTGCTGATCTCCTCGACCGTCGCGGTGATCTCCTCCTTCATGCAGAATGTGGGGGCCGCCGCACTCTTCCTGCCGGTGGTCTCGCGGATCTCGGCGCGTACGGAGTTGCCGATGTCGCGGCTGCTGATGCCGATGGGCTTCTGCGCCATTCTCGGCGGAACGCTGACGATGGTGGGCTCCTCGCCACTGATCCTGCTCAACGATCTGATGGAGGGCATCAACCCGAGCCTGCCACCCGACCAGAAGATGGCCGATTTCAGCCTCTTCTCGGTGGCGCCGATCGGGCTGGCGCTGGTTGGCGCGGGGCTGGCCTATTTCATTCTGTTTGGCAATCTGGTGCTGCCGGGCAAGGGCACGCGGAAGAGGGAGAGCGGTGCGCGCGGCCAGTCTTTGCTGGAATATGTCTCGAGCACCTATGGCATCGACGGGGCGATCCACGAGATCATCATCCCGCCAGGCTCCATCCTTGTTGGCCAGACCATCGACGACATTCAGCGCGCCATGCGCCTGCAGGTGGTGGCAACGCAGTATGAGGGCAAGACCTATACCTCGCCGCCACGCGACACCGTGCTGGAGGCGCCGGCCCGACTGGCGATCATCGCCGGCCCGGAGGCGGTCGAGGCGTTCAAGTTCTGTTTTGATCTGGAAGAGGCCCCGGTCCTCGCCGGTTTCGCCGAAGATCTTGGGCCAACCAAGGCCGGCATCGCCGAGGTGGTGATCCCGCCCGGCTCGGACGTGATCGGCAAGTCGGCGCGGGACCTGTGGTTGCGCAAGGCGCATGGGCTTGCGCCCTTGCTGATGTATCGCGGCGGCAAGGCGTATTCGCGTGAGAGCGACGGGGTGGATTTCGGCGAGATTCCTTTCCAGGCCGGAGACACGTTGCTTGGCCATATCGCCTGGGACGCGCTGACCCGCATGGAGAAGGACCGCGACTTCGTTGTCGTGACCCAGGATTATCCGCGCGAGACGGTCCGCCCGCAGAAGGTCGGCTGGGCGCTGGCCTTCTTCGCGCTGGCGATCACGTTGGTGCTGCTCACCGATATGCGGCTCTCGCTCTGCCTGCTTGTGGGGGCCATCGGCATGATCCTGACCAACGTGCTCTCCATCGACGAGGCTTACGAGTCGGTGAGCTGGAGCACGGTCTTCCTGCTTGCCTCGCTGATCCCGCTCGGGCAGGCGGTCCAGAGCACGGGAACGGCGGAGTGGATCGCCCACCAGGCGCTGATCGTGCTCGACGGGATGCCGATCTGGGTCGTGCAGGCCGGGGTGGCGGTCCTGTCCACGGTCTTCACGCTGGTCATGTCCAATGTCGGCGCCACGGTCCTGCTGGTGCCGCTGGCGGTCAATATTGCGCTCGGGATCGGCGCGGACCCGGCGCTCTTCGCGCTGACTGTCGCGATCTCGACCTCGAACTCCTTCCTGATCCCGACCCATCAGGTGAACGCGCTGCTCATGGGGCCGGGCGGCTACACCGTGCGGGATTTCATCCGCGCAGGAGGGATCATGACGGTGCTCTTTCTCGTGGTGTCCTTGCTGGCGCTCAACCTCATGTATTGAGCAGGGTCGCCAAGGCGGATCCTTCTACGCCCCGTACAAGACGCGCCGATCGGCCATTTTGAAACCAGCTGGAGCGATGGCAAAAAAACCCTTTCGCGGCTGGCTGGAGAAATCGTCCGATGGTGGAATGCGATCGTTTCGGATCGATGCGGCCGCAGATGCCGCGAGAACGAGAATTGGGCGAGCACATTGCCCGCCCAATCTCCGCGAAAATCGTAACTTGTCAGGCTTTCCGGGCCTTCTGGCGACGTCCGGCAACGCCAATGGCCCCCAGACCCGCCAACAGAAGCGGTAGGCCGGCCGGGAGCGGAACCGCCGCCGGGCTGCCCGTGACATAGGTGATGTCGTCAATCGAGATGTTGCTCGAACCGGGCGAGATGGCGTCCCAGGCAAAGGATTTGAGATTGTCCCAACCGCTGAAGATGACTTCCGACCACACATTCGTGATGTCGACGGTCATCGAGTAGGCGATCGCGCTACCAAGGGAGCCGGAATAGCCGATGAACTCAACGGTGGACGCGCCCACACGCTCGTCTGCACGCACCCAAAGGCTGTTGAGAGAGAACACGTCCGTGTCGTGTTCCATCCCGCCGAGCCTGGAGTTGTAGTTGGTCACGAACTGGCTGCCGCTCTTTGCAGTCGGTGCAAGGAAAGAACAGCTCGTGGTGTTGTTGAAGCCGGAAGAATAGGTGCTTCCGCTGCTTGTCCCGGCGAAAGTGAACCCATCGAGCGAACCGCCGGCCGAAACCTGGCAACCCCCGGTGGACGCCGTTTCGAAGTCCATGACGGCCGCGGATGCACCACTGGCCAGAAGCGACAACGCTGCCACACATGCGAGTTTGAATGTCATTCGAATAACTCCCTCCAAGAGCACCCAGAAGTTTCAATCGCGGATCTCGATCACGCCTATGAAACGTTGGGTATCAGTGAGAAAGGATCGAAAAGTTTACTAAAACTCGACATTAATGTGGCAATTTCCCTTTCGACCGCCGTTGAGGAAACAATTTCCAGAATCTTAGAATAATGGCGCAAAAACAGAAACATGCCGGGCGCATCGGATCGCCCTGCGATGGTTCGCTTCGGGTGCGTGGTCCGCAATCTCCGAACATACTCAATCGGCAACGAGCGCAGCTCGTTCTGGACAGCTGGCAACGGTATCAGGCCACCCGCGGATACTCAGATGGGACGAGGCGCGGAACGATGGACAGGACGCGCATGCGCCCTTCCGGCGTCCGGATCACGCCGCGTGCCCGTCCAACGGCAAGGCCCGCTCGACAAGCCGCGCGAAATAGCTCGCCCCGATCGGCGCCACCTCATCGTTGAAATCGAAGGCCGGGTGATGGCAGCGCGGCCCCTTTCCCTGTCCGAGGAACAGATAGGCTCCCGGGCGAACCTCCAGCATGAAGGAGAAATCCTCCGCGCCCATCTCTGCCGGCCAGTCCGGATCGACGCGATCCTCGCCCACAACTTCGCGGGCTACCTCGACGGCAAAGCCGGTCTCGTCGGGATGGTTGATCGTCGGCGGGTAATCCTCGGTATAGTCGAGCGCCACCTCTACCCCCATGGACAAGGCCACCCCGTCGCAGATCTCCCCGATCCGCCGCTTCATCAGCGCTCGTGCCTCATGCGTGAAGCACCGCACCGTCCCGGCCACCAGCCCCTCGGCGGGAACAACATTGGTCGCCTGTCCCGCCTGGATCTGGGTCACCGACAACACGACATTCTCGAAGGCGCTCACATTGCGCGTCAGCACCGTGTTCAGCGCAGACACCAGCTGGACACAGGCCGCCACGGGGTCCACGCAATCCTGCGGCCAGGCCGCATGTCCGCCAACGCCGCGCAGCGTGATCTCGAAATCATCGACAGCGGCCATCATCGGCCCGACCCGCGTCGCGAACCGCCCGGCTTCCATGTCCGGCGAGTTATGCAGCGCATAGACTTGCTCGATGCCGAACCGGTCCATGATGCCCTCGTCGCACATCACCTTGCCGCCGCCGCCCAGCTCCTCGCCCGGCTGGAAGATCAGCGCCACCGTGCCGGCGAAACGCCGTGTCTCGGCGAGGTATTTCGCCGCCCCAAGCAGCATGGTCGTGTGCCCATCATGGCCGCAGGCATGCATCCGCCCCTCGGTCTCCGAAGCATGTTCGGCCCCGGTTTCCTCGAAAATCGGCAGCGCATCCATATCGGCCCGGAGCCCGATCACCGGGCCCTCTGCCTGTCCCCGGATCAGCGCCACCATACCCGTCTCGGCATAACCCTCATGCAGCTCGTCCACGCCGAACTCCCGCAACCGCTCGGCCACGAAAGCGGCGGTCACAGGCAGATCCAGCCCAAGCTCGGGATGCCGGTGCAACCAGCGCCGCCAGCCTTGCATTTCCTCTGCATATCCCGCGATACGATTGAGAACCGGCATGGACATATCTCCCGAAAGCGCCCTAATTCGACGCGACCCTAGAACAAGGCCGGAGCGAAGCCCATGCCAGATTCCCTGATCTTCGACCCCAAGGGCGGCATGCCGCGCCTGCTGGAAATCATGGCCCGCCTGCGCGACCCTGAGACCGGCTGCCCGTGGGATATCGAACAGAGCTGGGACACCATCGCGCCCTACACGATCGAAGAGGCCTACGAGGTCGCCGACGCCATCGAGCGCGAGGCCTGGGACGAGCTCAAGGGCGAGTTGGGCGACCTGCTGTTGCAAGTCGTCTACTACACCCAGATGGGCACGGAGGAAGGCCGCTTCACCTTCGCCGAGATCGCCGACACGATCTCCGACAAGATGGTCGCCCGCCATCCGCATGTCTTCGGAACCGAAAGCCGCGACAAGTCCGCCGAGCAGCAGACCCGCGACTGGGAGGTCGTCAAAGCCGCCGAGCGCAAGGAGAAGGGAGAGCACCGCACGCTGGACGGGGTCGCCCTCGGCCTGCCCGCGCTGTTGCGGGCCTACAAGCTGCAGAAACGCGCCGCCCGCGTCGGCTTTGACTGGGACAATGCCGATCTGGTCCTCGACAAGATCCGTGAAGAGGCCGAGGAGCTTGCCGAGGCCTCCAAATCCGGCGACCGCGATGCCATCGAGGATGAAATGGGCGATATGCTCTTCGTGCTGGCCAATCTCTCCCGCCATTTCGGCATCGAGCCCGAACAGGCGCTGCGCCGGACCAACGCCAAGTTCACCCGCCGTTTCGGCGCAGTGGAAGACGCACTCCACGCAAGGGGCAGCTCGCCGGCCGCCTCCACGCTGGAGGAAATGGATGCCCTCTGGAACGATGCCAAGACTGCCGAGCGATCCGCCGCACCACGACCCAAGCCAGAGACCTGATAGGACGGTTCGAGCGAGGCCCCGGTCTCAAGCCCGAACCGCGCGCAGCGCGCGAAAGCAATGCGCCGAAGGGCGCGCAATCTGCTAGGCTGCCCGAACACCCTGTCCCAAAGCCCGCTCCGGATCCGCCACCATGCCCACCAGCCCGATTACCGATCTTGATACGCTCGACCAGATCTACGGACCTGCCATCCCGTCCTCTGTGGACAAGGTGGTCGACCACATCACGCCGCTCTACCGCCAGTGGATCGAGGCCGCGCGTTTCGCCATCCTGACCACCGTTGGCCCGGAAGGCACCGATGCCAGCCCGCGCGGCGATGTCGAACCGGTCTTGCGCGTCGCAGATCCCGGGACGCTCCTGCTACCGGATTGGCGCGGCAACAACCGGATCGACTCGCTGCGCAACATCGTCCGCGATCCGCGCGTGAGCCTGCTATTCCTCGTCCCCGGCTGCAACAACGTGGTCCGCGTCAACGGCCGTGCGATCGTGACCGCAGATCCGGACATGCTCGACAGCTTCGATCAAAACGGGCAGCACCCCAGGACGGTCATCGTCATTTCCGTCGAAGAGGCCTATTTCCAATGTGCCAAGGCGCTGATGCGCTCGCGCCTTTGGAGTCGTGGCGACGAAAGCGACAGCGTTCCGACCGCCGGAGCGTTTATCCGTGCCCGCGATGACGGCTTCGACGCCGAAGGCTACGATACCGGCTATGCCGACTATGCGCGCGACAGGATGTGGTAGACCAACTGCCCTGCCTCAGCTCAGGAGCTGCCTCAACACCCCGGGAAGCGCTTCCGAAATATCCTCGGCAATGAGCCCAGGGCCAATCTGTCGCCCCGCTTCGACATGCAGCCAGGCTCCGGTCACGGCCGCGTCGATTGGCCAGCCGCCGCGAGCGAGCAACCCCGTCACCAGCCCCGCCAGCACATCGCCGGAGCCCGCTGTCGCCAGCCAGGGCGCGGCACGCCCGTAACTGGCCGCGCTGACAACAGCGCGGCCGCCCGGCTCGGCGATCACCGTGTCCGGCCCCTTGAGCAAGACGAGGCAGCCCGCGCGGGCCGCTGCTTCCTGCACTGCGTCCACCTTGGAATAGACCGGCCCTTTCGCGGGTTCGGCCCGCAGCCGGTCGGCAATATCCGGGAAGAGCCGCGCGAATTCGCCCATATGCGGAGTCAGCACGACCTTCGAATGCAGATGCGCAAACAGGCTCGGCGGGTGCTCGGCGAAAGAAGTCAGCGCATCGGCGTCCAGAACGCAGCGTCGCCGGCTGCCAAGGGCCGTGAGCACCATGTCCCGCGTTCCGGCTCCGACCCCCAATGCCGGCCCAAGACAGAGCGCATTTAGCCGCTCGTCCTCCAGCAAGGCGCCCAGTTCCGATGCGCCATTGCAGCGCGCCAGCATGATCGCCGTGACCTGCGCGGCGCATTCCGCGATCGCCGTGCCGGGTGCTGCGAGCGTCACCAGCCCCGCGCCGACCCTGAGAGCGGCCCGCGCCGCCAACCGGGCCGCGCCCGTCCTCCCCGGCCCGCCAGAGACAATAATCGCATGTCCGTAATCATACTTGTGCCCGCGCGGCGTTTCCTCGCCGCCCTTGAGCAGCAAGTCGCTGCGCGGTGCGGCCAGCGTCGCCATGTCCTTCAGAACGGGAACGAGCCCCGGCTCGGCCCGCCGCAGCTCGCGCTCCTTCAGCCCGATATCGGCAACCTGCACCTCGCCGCACCATTCGGGGCCCTCAGCCAGCACATGCCCGCGTTTGAGCGTGTGAAAGGAAATCGTCAGCGCCTGTCGCAGAGGCAAACGCCCGGCCGTATTCCCCGGTCGTTCCAGCACCCGCCCGGAATCCATGCACAGCCCCGACGGCGCATCCACGGCGGCGAACCGGGCCGCGCCTTCCGGCAACCCGGCCTCGAAATCCGCCAGCGCCTGGTCCAGTTCCTGTGGCAGCGGCCGGGTCAGCCCGGTTCCGAACAGCGCGTCAACGACAAGATCGGGCGCCTTGTGGCTGGCCAGCGCCCAGTCCGCGAACTCCGTGACCGGCCCCAGCTCGCGCCAGCGTGCGCAATTCTCCCGCGCATCCCCGCGTAACCCGTCGGCCTCGCCATAGAGGAAGACCTGCACAACCCAGCCCCGTTCGCGCAGCAACCGCGCGATGACGAATCCGTCGCCGCCATTGTTCCCCGGACCGCAGAAGACGACGGCTTCGCGCGCTCTCTCCGCCAGTTCCGGCCAGCGCTCGTAGATCGCCGCGACAACACCCGCCCCGGCGCGCTCCATCAATTCCAGACCACTCGCCTGACCCGTATTGAAAGCCGCCTGCTCGATGGCGCGCATTTGGGCAGATGTCAGAAGTTCGGTCATCGGATTCGCCTCATTTGTTTTTCGTTTGCCCACAACCAGAGCAACTTGCTTAATTTTTAACCACAGCCTTCGGAAAGACCCTTTCCCTACCGGCTCCGCCCCGCCTCATGAATTGTCCCGCCCCGGGGATGATGGTCTGAGGATTCACCGGGACGGATCACAGGGAGTCGGCCGACACCATGAAAAAAATCGAAGCGATCATCAAACCTTTCAAGCTCGACGACGTGAAGGAAGCTCTTCAGGACGTGGGTGTTCAGGGTCTGAGCGTCATCGAGGTCAAAGGGTTCGGTCGCCAGAAGGGCCATACCGAGCTATATCGCGGTGCCGAATATGTCGTAGATTTTCTGCCCAAAGTGAAGATCGAAGTCGTCCTTCCGGACGATCAGCTCGACACCGCCATCGACGCAATCGTGACTGCGGCCAAGACCGACAAGATCGGCGACGGAAAGATCTTCGTCTCCACGGTCGAGCAGGCGGTCCGCATTCGCACCGGCGAGGACGGCGACGAAGCCCTTTGAGCCGCGCAATCATCATCATCGTTAACACCAGTTCAACAGACAAAGAGGGAACCAAGTTCACATGAGCAAGGAAGCCGTTCTCAAGACAATCGCCGACGAAGACGTCGCCTATGTCGATATCCGCTTCACCGACCCGCGCGGCAAACTCCAGCACGTCACCGTGATGGCCGACCAGGTCGATGAAGACTTTCTCGAGGAAGGCTTCATGTTCGATGGATCCTCCATCGCAGGCTGGAAGTCGATCGACGAGTCCGACATGAAGCTGATGCCCGACACCGAGTCCGCCTATATGGACCCGTTCTACGCCGAGAAAACCCTCGCCGTGCATTGTTCGGTCGTCGAGCCTGACACCGGCGAGCATTATGATCGCGACCCGCGCGGAACCGCCGAAAAGGCCGAAGCCTACCTGAAATCCTCCGGTATCGGCGACGTCTCCTATTTCGGTCCGGAAGCCGAGTTCTTCCTGTTCGACGACGTTCGTTTCCAGGTCGACATGAACAAGGTCTCCTACCAGGTCGATGCCGTGGACGCCTCCTGGAACACCGATACCGAGTACGAGATGGGCAATATGGGCCATCGTCCGGGTATCAAGGGCGGCTATTTCCCGGTCAACCCGACCGATGAAAGCCATGACCTGCGCTCCGAGATGCTCTCGACCATGAAGCGCATGGGCATGAAGGTCGACAAGCACCACCACGAAGTGGCGTCCTGTCAGCACGAGCTTGGCCTGATCTTCGGCTCGCTCACGCATCAGGCGGATGAGCTGCAGAAATACAAGTACGTCATCCACAACGTTGCCCACGCCTATGGCAAGTCGGCCACCTTCATGCCGAAGCCGATCGCTGGCGACAACGGCACTGGCATGCACGTCAACATGTCGATCTTCAAGGACGGAAAGCCGCTCTTCTCCGGCGACAAATATGCCGACCTCTCCGACGAGGCCCTGTGGTTTATCGGTGGTGTCCTCAAGCACGCCAAGACGCTGAACGCCTTCACCAACCCGTCGACCAACTCCTACAAGCGTCTGATCCCCGGCTTCGAAGCCCCGGTTCTGCGCGCTTACTCCGCCCGCAACCGCTCCGGCTGCGTTCGGATCCCGTGGGCCGAAAGCCCGAAGGCCAAGCGCGTCGAGGCTCGTTTCCCCGATCCGGCAGCGAACCCCTACCTGTGCTTCGCAGCCCTCCTGATGGCCGGCCTCGACGGCATCAAGAACAAGATCGATCCGGGCGAAGCCATGGACAAGGACCTCTACGACCTGCCCGCCGAAGAACTGGCCGGTATCCCGACGGTCTGTGCCTCCCTGCGCGAAGCCATGGAAAGCCTGGAGGCCGATCACGACTTCCTGCTGGCCGGCGACGTATTCACCAAGAGCCAGATCGAAGGCTACATGGATCTCAAGTGGGAAGAGATCTACGCCTACGAGCACACGCCGCACCCGATGGAATACAAGCTGTACTACAGCTGCTAAACCCAAGAAAAACAGGGACAGTGACAGCAGGAGGCGCCTTCGCGGGCGCCTCCTTTTTCGTGCTGTGTTGCCAAAGAATAGTTGGACAACAATTTGGGAAACTCTTGGCTTCTTTTGCTCTTTTTTAGTCTTCCGATCCTAGAAGGGGCAGGCCGGAGAACGGTATCGAGTAGAAAGCCGATCGGAAAAAGACGAATGGACCTTGCATCCAGAATCTGTCGTGCACCTGCGGTGGTCCGCATTGCCGTGAGTTGCGTTCTCTGTCTGGTTGGTGTGTCCTTCCCCGCCCGGGCCGAGACGGTCAGATACGACTACGTGCTGGACATCATGGATATGAAAGGCGCGGTTGCGGAGTCGCCGTTCGACCTGTCGGAGGAGGTTCAGATCTTCGGCAGTTTCACGCTGGGCACGACGCGCGACGAAAACGCACCGGGAAATTCTGCCGGCGCAAGAGAGACGACCAGCATTACAGACAGCGTTTTCGCCTTTTCCTGGGAGACCGGGAGTTATGAGAGCGGCTCTGTGGCGGATGCAGAATACTGGTCGAAATTCATCGGCGGTGGGTCGAACGCAAGCCTGGCCCTGGGGGGCTCCGAATTCAAGGACGGACCCGGTTTCGGGCCGCTTGGCACGTACGAGTTTTCGAGCCTGAAAATCAAGCTGAAGGACCTGCAGAACACGGGCGAGTCGACCGATGACACTCCACCAGACCTGCTCGACCTGTCGACTTTCGGCAAGTCGAGCTTTTCCCTTCGCTTCATCGACGGGCCTGACAAGATCACCTACTCGGGCGACGTGTCGTCCCTCGAAGCGCTTGCCGCGAGCGGGATTGGGTCCGACGCGGATGTCGCCGTTCCGCTGCCACCGAGCCTGTTCGGGTGTCTTGGCGGATTCGGCTTGCTCTGGCTGCGACGGTTCAGGGCAGAGCGCCGCTTTGGGCGGCTGGATCAGCGCGCCTCCGGGCCGGCCTCTGGCCGCCTGCGGCTCGGCGCCTCCTGAGCGCAAATCCGGGGCGCGCGTCCTCGTGTCCTCACGATGGATCGACTCGTGTCCTCAAGATGGATCGAGATGAGCACCCGTTGTGAAGCCAATTCGTGAGTTGGTGCGGGCAGTACACTGGCTGCCTGCCCTGCAATTGGCGCGAAGGGCGACCCGGTCGTGCCAAACGATCCCTGAAGATCCGGAGCTTCGACGAAAGAACGGGCCCTCCCGCGCGGCATGGAGGCAAAGAGCCGGACCGCTGCGCCTGGAGAGGGCTGTCAGGTCACCCTGTTCTGGCGGAACATGATGTAGAGCCCGGAGAGGAGGATCACCCCGGCGCCGGCATAGCTCATAACGTCGGGCCTCTCGCCGAAGGCGATCATGCCGAGACCGACGCCGAAGAGGATGCGCGTGTAGCGGAAGGGCGTGACAAAGGAGACCTCGCCGGTCCGCATCGCTTCGGTCAGCGCCATGTAAGCCCCGAGCCCGAAGAAAGCACCGAAAAACAGGGTCAGGATGGAGGTGCCGTCCGGCACCGTCGCGCCACCGGAGAAGGCCAGAAGAACAAACCCGGTCGGGAGTAGGATCGAGAAACCGCAAATGCCGATCTGGGCATTGGAAAGCGTGCGCGGCGCGGCGCGGGTTGCCAGGTCGCGGCCTGCAAATCCTGCCATGCCCGCAATGGCCAGAAGGGTCGCGGCGGTGAAACCGGCCGTCCCCGGGCGCAGGATCATCAGCACGCCGACAAAGCCGATCAGGATCGCCAGCCATCGCCGCCAACCGACCTTTTCGCGCAGGAAGAGCGCAGCTCCCGCGACGACGACGATTGGTGTCGCCTGCATGATGGCGGAGGCGTCGGAGAGCGGGATAAGCGCGATGGCCAGCGTGTAGAACATCCGCGCGGAGCCTTCGAACCCCGCCCGCAGGATCATCGGCCGCGAGAACATGTCGCGATGCAGGATCGGTTCGCCGCGCGACAGCGCCAGGAGGCTGAAGAAAAGCGTTCCCAGGACGCCCCAGACCATGAGGACTTGTCCGACAGGCATCTGTCCGGCGGCAGTCTTGAGGCACATGTCCTCAAGGGCGAAACCGGCCATCGACAGGGTCATGAATCCGGCGCCCACGAGGTTGTCGGGGAGGGTGCGCACTCAGGTGTCGCCGGAGAGCAGTGAAAGCATCTCATGTGCGGCAGCCGCCGGAGCGAGTTCGCCGCCGGCAACCCGGATGCCCAGCCGGTCCATTTGCGATCGCATCTCGGACGAGTTGCTCAACCGTGCCAGCAGGCCCATCCGGACCTCTTCCTCGAACCATTTCCGCGCCTGGTTGGCTCGCCGGGCGTCCCAGTATCCGTTCTCCCGACGCCAGTCGGCCAACGTGTTCATCTCGTCCCAAGCGACCTCGAGCCCGTTGCCCGCGACCGCGGAGACGGTCATCGCCTTGGGGAAATCCTCCGGATCCTCGGGCCGTTTGCGCAGCAGCCGCAGCGCGCCCGCGTAATCGGCGCAGGTCCGGTTGGCGACAGGCTTCAGCTCGCCATCGGCCTTGTTGATCAGGATCATGTCGGCAATTTCCATGATGCCGCGCTTGACCCCCTGAAGCTCATCGCCGCCCGCCGGGGCCAGCAACAGCAGGAAGAGGTCCGACATATCCGCGACCATGGTTTCGGACTGGCCGACCCCGACCGTCTCGATCAGCACGACATCATAGCCGGCCGCCTCGCACAAGGTGACCACCTCGCGGGTGCGTCGGGCAACGCCACCGAGCTGGCTCTGGCTGGGAGAGGGACGGATGAAGGCCTCGCGTTTGCGCGAGAGCTCTTCCATCCGGGTCTTGTCTCCGAGGATCGAGCCGCCGGAGCGCGCCGAGGAGGGGTCGACCGCCAGAACCGCGACTTTCAACCCTTGTTCGACCAGCATCAGGCCGAAGGCCTCGATAAAGGTGGATTTTCCGACACCGGGTGTGCCGGACAGGCCGAGCCGAAGCGCCTGGCGACCGCAGCCGGCAATGCGTTTGCCGAGGGTCGTGGCCTGTGCCCGGTGATCCTCACGGCTGCTTTCGACCAGGGTGATGGCGCGGGCCAGCGCCCGGCGTTCGCCGTCCATGACCCGGCGTGCAAGATCCTCGATATCCATCCGCTCTTCCTCGATCGCTGTCTTGGTGCTGTCTTTGTGCCCAAGAGCGGCGAATGTCCAGAACCGGCGGTGGCGATTCTGCGCGCGTGCCCGGGCGGGGAATAGCGGGATTGCACACAGGTCGACGCTCCTGAACGGGCAGGGACCGGTTGGCCTGTGGCGTTGCAGGGTTCCACAATTCTGTTCAATGCGCGGCAAAAACCAACTATGCAGACGCGGACCTGAGCAAAGGAGTCCCCCTATGTCCGATGACCGCCTGATTGTTGCCCTCGATGTTCCCAACGCCATTGCGGGGCTGGAACTTGCCGGCAAGCTTGGGGATGCCGTCTCCTTCTACAAGATCGGCTTGGGCATGTTGACGGGCGGCGGCTTGGCGCTGGCCAACGAACTCAAGGGGGAGCATGGCAAGCGTATCTTCCTCGACATGAAGCTCTTCGATATCGGCGCGACGGTCGAGGCAGCCGTGCGGGGGCTGGCCCAGTTTGAACTCGATTTTCTCACCGTGCATGGCGACCCGCATGTGGTGCGCGCGGCACAAGAGGGCAAGGGCGGCAGCGACCTGAAGATCCTCGCCGTGACGGTTCTGACATCGCTTGACCGCGCCGATCTCGACGCGGGCTGCATCAAGCCGGGCGACATTCGGGACATCGTTCTCGAACGGGCCATCAACGCGTTGAATGCCGGTGCGGACGGGCTGATCGCCTCGCCGCAGGAAGCGTCGCTGCTTCGCGCACTTCCGGAAGCGGAGGGCAAGCTCATCGTGACCCCGGGCGTTCGTCCTGCCGGGGCCGATCTGGGAGATCAGAAACGGGTGATGACACCGGCCGAAGCCATTGCCAATGGCGCCGATCACGTCGTGGTCGGCCGCCCGGTCTGGCGGGCCGAGGATCCGCGCGCCGCAGCGCAGGCGATCCTGCGGGAGCTGGCCAGCCCGCAGGCGAAACGGCCCAACAGCTGAGCCGACGGGGGGGCAGGGCCTCCCTCGCGCCTTCGATGCACGGAAGATCGGCCGGGGGCATGCCCGGCCTTGAGGAGCAGCAGCATGAAGACCGAACGGCAGAAAATGGCGGCGGGCGAGTGGTACACATGTCTCGACGCGGAACTGGATGACCTCCGGGCGACCGCCCGCTCCGCTGTGCATGAGCATAACAGCTTGCCGCCGGAGGAACGCGGCGCGATCGGCCCGAAACTCGCGCGGCTCCTTACCGCGAAAGACGCCATGATCGAGGCGCCGTTTCATTGCGCCTATGGCATCAATATCGTCCTTGGCGACCAGGTCTATCTGAATGCCGGTTGCACGATCCTGGATTGTGCAACCGTGACCATCGGCGAGCAAAGCGCGCTCGGACCGAATGTGCAGATCTACTGCGCTGAACATCATCAGGATCCGGTCAAGCGGACGGTTGACGGGCTGGAGATCGCCCATCCGGTCCACATCGGAAAGCGGGTCTGGATCGGCGGAGGGGCAATCATCCTGGCCGGCCTGACAATCGGAGACGGGGCGGTTGTCGGGGCAGGCAGCGTGGTTACACGGGACGTTCCCCCGGAAACAGTTGTTGTCGGCAATCCGGCGCGAGCGATCAAGCGGAACGACTGAGCGGGTTCATCTGCAGAGTTCTGCGGGAGGCCCGCGCCAGATCTCGGCACGGTCCTTTGCCTTGTGCCCTGTTGCGCGCAAAGGGTGACGGGCTCGGCCCTTCTCCCTTTGCGCATCAGGAGACGTTGGCGTCAGTTCTCGTTGATATCGGTGTCGAAGGTCTTCACAGATCCGCCGCGCAGTCCGAAGACCTGCCGCATCACCAGCCAGGCGGCGAGCGAGAGCACTGAGAAGGTGACGAGGAGGGTCGGCAGGGAATCGGCCAGCGCCCCTCCCAGGGCGCCGCCCATGGCCAGCAGGAGCGCTGTCACCCCGGCCCCCACGGCAAAGCCGAGAAAGATCCAGCCTGGCGCAAAGACCTCGAGAATCGCCAGAACGAGCCCGGCTGCCGCCCACGCCCACCATTCGTTCCAGATCATCACGATTTTCCCTTCAGCATCTTGAAAGCGTCGCCAAAGGCTTCCAGCGCATTGGCCGGCAGCACGATTGTCTGCTTGCCGCTGCCATTGCCGAGCGCGTTGAGCGCCTCGACCTGTTTCAGCGCGACCTGGTATTGCGCTGCCTCAAGCCCGTTCTCCCGGATTGCCGCAGCGACCACACCGGTCGCATAGGCTTCCGCGTCGGCCTGGATACGACGCGCCTTGGCGATCTGTTCGGCGGCATAAAGCTCGGCATCCGCCGACAGCTCGACGGACCGTTTCTGACCCTCGGCCTCGGTCACTTGCGCCCGCCGCGCCCGCTCGGCGTTAAGCTGCTGCAGCATCGCTTCGCGCGTGGCGGTGTCGAGATTGACGTCGAGGATTTCGGCGCGTGTCACCTCGATCCCCCAATCGTCCACCGCGTCCTCGACCAGCGCCTTGATCTGCCCGATCAACTGGGTGCGGTTGGACTGGACCTCGTCCAGCTCCATCTTGCCGATCTCGGCCCGGACGATACCGGCAACGGTCGTGGCAATGGCGCCATCGACATCGCGGATCCGGTAGACGGTCTTTTCCGGCTCGAGGATGCGGTAGAAGACCGAGGTGTCGATCTGCACGAGAACGTTGTCCGAGGTGATCGCATCCTGGCTGGCATTGGGCAGCTGGCGTTCGAGGATCGAGACCCGGTGCGCAACCCGGTCCAGAAAGGGCACGATCAGGTTCAGGCCCGGCCCGAGCACCGCGCGCAGCCGGCCGAAGCGTTCGACCACGTATTTCTCGGATTGCGGGACGATCCGGACCCCGAGAAACACACAGACAATAATGAAGGCGGCGATCAGCAGAAGCACGATCGAGCCGCCGGTCAGGGAAGCAAGAAGATCATTGGGCATGAGAGAACTGGTCCTGTCGGTTTACCTGGCGCGACTATGCCTGCCCTAGCCGCCGCTGCAAAGGGGCGCAAAAGCGCGCATTGTCGAATTCTACCGCAGGATCAGTAGCAGAGCACCGTGGCGGCCTCGTCGGCCAGCCCGACCAGCACGTCCGGCAGGGCGAACTCCGCCGGCCTGCCGTCCAGCAGGCTCTCGTCATAGCCGCGTGCCTTTGCCGACATGCCGGAGAGGTAGAACCGCCCGCCATGGTCGGCGATCTCCTCCAGGTGATCGGACAGCCGCCCCGTGCCCAGCCCGGTCAGCACCGCCGCCACTTCCGGATCGAAAAGCCGAACCGCATCGCCCGCCAGAAACACCCTGGTCTCATGCCCGGCCTTGGCAGCCGTTGCCGCGACGAGGCAGCCGAGTGTTGCCTTCGTGGGGTCTTCGGGGCCGGTCGTGATATGAATCAGGAAATCGGACATGAACGCTACTCCTATGTAATGCGGTCATCCTGACACAGGTTGACCGCTCCGCGAATGGGTTTGCGGCCCGGTCCGGGCGCGTTTTTTCCGACATAACGCCGCCGCCGCAGGCCGGTGTCCTTTCGGGGGGCTGGCCGGTTTGCCCGCCGGGCCGTCAGAGCGCCGCCCTTGCCCGGCAAGAGGCTTGCGATGCCGGGAATGCGCGGCTCAGCCATCGAGACCTTCCCACCAGAGCGCGACGCAGGATTGCAGCTCCCGGACGCCGCGCGGATGCGAGACATATGTCGCGACCGGCATCATCTCCCAGCATTGTCCCTCATCGCCGAAGCTGATTTCGCCGATCAGCCGTTTGGGCAGACGCGCCGCGAGAAAGACGGCTTCGAGCCGGTGAGGTTCGAATTTGACGAAGCGGGCCGCAAAATCGAACCCGTCCGCCGAAAGCGACACGCCGAACTCCTCCTGCACCTCCCGCAGCGCACAGTCCCGAATCGTTTCGCCCGGATCGCGCAGCCCGCCGGGCAGGTCCCATTTGTCGGGGTCGGGGATATGGTCGAAATCATCGCGCAGGTAGCAGAGCAGCTGATCGCCCGACCAGAGCGCCAGCTTGGCCCCGACGAGCCCTGTATCGCCCAAAAGGCTTTCGAATCCGCTTGCGGCCATGCCGACCTCCCCTGTTTCCCCGTGCTCCGCGCCCCTCCTGCATATCTCCCGCGCGCTGCCCGCCCAAGTGCCAAGCCGCTTGCCGCTCCCCGCCCAGATCGCTAATGCTCCTCGAACGACAACGGGGAGATGGAAATGGCGCGAAATGCAGCCGAGGCCGAGCACCAGCGCGAAAGCTCGAAACGGGTCGGGATGCTCCGGGCGCTGTTCCCTTACTTTTCGCCCTATCGCCGCTATGTCATCCTCGCAGGAATCGCGCTCGTCATCACTGCCAGCGTCTCGCTGCTGCTGCCGATGGCCGCCCGCCGCGTGGTTGACGGTTTCGAGGACGGGGCGCTGGCGCTGTTGGACGGCTATTTCATGGCCGCCATCGGCATCGCCGCCATTTTCGCCCTTGGCACGGGCATGCGTTACTACATCGTCACCCGGCTCGGCGAACGGGTCGTGGCCGATTTGCGCAAGGCCGTCTTCGCCCGCATGATCGCCATGAGCCCGACCTGGTTCGAGGGGCTCATGACAGGGGAGGTCATCTCCCGCATCACAACGGACACGACGCTGATCCTGCAGGTGATCGGCTCTTCTGTTTCCTGGTTCCTGCGCAACACGCTGCTTTTCGTGGGCGGGCTGGTGATGATGTTCTTCACCTCGGTCAAGCTGACGCTGATGGTGCTGGCGATCATCCCGGTCGTCATCCTGCCGATCCTCGCGCTCGGCCGCCGCGTGCGCAAACTCTCCCGCGAGAACCAGGACTGGATTGCACAGAGCTCCGGCAATGCCGCCGAGGCGTTGCAGGCCGCGCAGACGGTGCAGGCCTATTCGCATGAGGCTGCCAGCCGAGACCGCTTTGGCGAGGTTACGGAAGCCAGCTACCGTTCCGCCAAGGTCCGCATTGGCGTGCGCGCGGCCCTGACCATGATCATCATTTTCGTGGTCTTCTCCGGCATTCTCGGCGTTCTCTGGATCGGTGCCCGTGACGTGCGCGGCGACGTGATGACCGCCGGCGAGCTGGTGCAGTTCCTGATCTATGCCGGCATCATGGCCGGCTCCGTTGCCGCCCTCTCCGAGATCTGGGGCGAGCTGCAACGGGCCGCCGGTGCCACCGAGCGGCTTATCGAACTGCTCGAAGCAGAGGACACCGTCTCCGATCCCGCTGCTCCCGTCGCGCTCCCCACGCCAGCCCGCGGCGAGATCGCGTTCGAGGACGTGGGCTTCCATTACCCGACCCGCCCCGAGGACGCCGCCCTCAACGGTGTTTCCTTCACCGTGAAACCCGGCGAACAGGTCGCCCTTGTCGGTCCCTCCGGAGCGGGCAAATCCACCATTCTCCAACTGCTGTTGCGCTTCTACGACCCGCAGCAGGGCGCTGTCCGGCTCGATGGCATCGCGTTGCCGGAAATGGAACGCGCCGCCTTCCGCCGTGCGCTGGCACTTGTCCCGCAGGACCCGGTCATCTTCGCCGAGACGGCGCGTGAGAATATCCGCTTCGGCCGCCCCGAAGCCACCGATGCCGAGGTCGAGGCCGCCGCCCGCGCCGCCCAGGCGCATGACTTCATCACCGCCATGCCCAAGGGCTACGAAACCTATGTCGGCGAGCGCGGCGTGATGCTCTCGGGCGGCCAGAAACAGCGCATCGCCATTGCCCGGGCCATCCTGCGCGACGCCCCGGTGCTGCTGCTCGACGAGGCCACTTCCGCGCTCGACGCCGAGAGCGAACGCGCCGTGCAAGGCGCCGTGGACGCGATGACCGAAGGCCGCACGACCCTGATCGTCGCCCACCGCCTGGCCACCGTGAAGCAGGCCGACCGCATCCTCGTCTTCGAGGCCGGCCGGATCGTGGCCGAGGGCACGCATGACGAGTTGGTCGCCCAGGGCGGCCTCTATGCCCGCCTCGCCCGGCTGCAATTCACCGATGGTCTCGCGGCTGAATAGGCCCGCCTGGGCAATCGGGTTGCCTTGTCGCGGCAACTTCGAGGATCATGCGCGCGTTGAATGAGGTTTCGGCGGCGAGGCCATTCGCGTGGGGCCGCCAGATAGGAGCGCGCTTTGAGAGATTGCCCGATTGTCTATCATATTCCCGTCTGTCCTTTCTCGCAGCGACTTGAAATCCTGCTGGCGTTGAAAGGCACACCCGATGCCGTGGCCTTCGAGGTTGTCGACATAACCCGGCCCCGCGATCCGGCGTTGCTGCGCAAGACGCGCGGCACCACAGCCCTTCCAGTGCTGGAAATGACGGATGGAAAGATCATCAAGGAAAGCCTCGTCATCCTGCGCTATCTCGACGAGGCCATCGGCGATCGGCAGATCCGACGCTCCGACACGCTGGAGCACGCGGTCGAAGGCATGTTGATCGGCCGCGAGGGCGCCTTCACGATGGCGGGCTATCTGTATGTCATGAACCGGGATCCGGCGGAAACGGGCCCCCATCGCGAAAGGCTCCTGGCGCTCTATCGCGATCTGAACGATTTCCTTCTTGAGCACAATCCGGAGGGCACATGGCTGTTCGAGGAATTCGGGCTGGCGGAAGCCGTCTTCACGCCGATTTTCATGCGCTTCTGGTTTCTCGATTACTTCGAAGGTTTCGACCTGCCGGATGCCCCCGGCTACGCCCGTGTCGCGCGCTGGCGCACGGCGTGCCTGGGGCATCCCGCGGCCCAGCAGGTCTCCCGCGAACAGATCGTGAAGCTCTACTACGACTATGCGCTCGGCGCCGGGAACGGGTCTTTGCCAGAGGGGCGCACGGTCTCCAGTTTCACCTTCGACCCCGAATGGCGCGACCGGCCCTGGCCTCCGCGTGACAAGTTCGGACCAACTGCCACGGACACAGATCTCGGCCTTCTTTCGAGCTGAACCGGTTTCCTGTCGCCAGAGCCCCGTCCCCGTGTCGCGCGGGGTGATCAGCGCCCTAGCCGGCGCCTTTCGTCTCGATTTTCACCATCCCGCCACAATGCTTGCAATGGACCGCATCGATGTCATGCCGGGTCAGCCCGCAGGTCGGGCAGGGGGCATGGACCTTGTTGGGGGTGAAAATCGCGCCGGCCAGGCGCAGGAAAAGCGAAACGCCAACCACCATGATCAGGATCGCGAAGAGCTTGGCCGGGGGTGTCTGCGGGGTCAGGTCGCCATACCCGGTCGTGGTGAGGGTTGTCACCGTGTAGTAGAGCGAGTCGATATAGCCCGCCATGCCGCGGTTCGCATCGGCAAAGAGTTCGAAGACACCCGAGGTTGTGACGAAGACGAAGACCACGAGGTTCAATGCCGCGACAAGTGCGTCCTCATGTTCGCGGAAGAATTGCGACCCGCTTCGGAGGTCCTGCAACAGGTAGTTCGAATGTCCAAGTCGCAAGCCGCGCAGGATTCGCAGGAAGGTCAGGTTGATGGCGATAAAGGGGTCGAACAGGAGCGAGCCGAGGACGATGACATCGGCGATCACATAGACCCGTCCCAGATGCGCCCATCGGTTCGGCGCGATCCAGAGCCGGCAGAGGAAATCCGCCAGGATCACGATCGCCAGAAGCACGTTGATTGCCTTGATCAGTGGGGTCATCGGGAACGGCGTGACGGCGATGAAATAGGCCACCGTGGCGAGATCAAAGACGATGAGCGCATAGCGGAAGCGAACCGACCTCTGCGCCTGTCCTGTATAGAGCGAAACAATCCGCGATTTCAGTCGGTTCATTCGTCGCCTCCCCGCCGCAGACTAGGCCGGAAATATGCGCGAGGGGAAGCCCGGGCGTGGTGCGACCATTCACACGCAGCGGCAAACGGCGCGGGATATGCGAGACTTGGTGGCAGTGGGCGGTCTTTGCGGTGGGTCGGGTGAACGGAAACAGGACAGGCGGGCAGCAAGACCCGCGCGACAGCAAGCAACCCGGCACGGCCGGGTCCGGGGTGCCCAACCCGGGGCGCAGGCGGTCGCGTCTGGTGCTGCTGCTGGCTTGCTGGGCGTTGCTCTTGCTGGTCGATCTGTTCGGGACCGCTGGCCTGCTGCGTTTGCGCTTCGATGACGGGCTCGCGCGCACCTTCGAGAGCGATACGGCGCGCCATGCTGATTTTCGTGCCCTGCAGGAAGATTTCGATGCCGGGACGAACCGTCTCTTCCTGCTGCTTGAAGCCGAGAGCTTCGCCGAAAGGGCGCGCCTTCAGGCGCTGGCCGATTACCTGCTGGACCTCCAACTGACCGACGGCGTTGCCGCGGCAGTCTCCGCTTTCTCGCTGCCCGTCCCGGGGCCGGACGGTCCCCGGGCGTTCCTGTCTGGCGAGAGTACGACCTGGCCAGACGACCTGTCGGCTGCCTTTGCCGACGCGCGCCAGCGGCAACCCTGGCTCGACCGGTTTCTCTCGGCGGATGCGGACGCGATGCTCGTGGTCCTGCAACTGGAGCCCGAGCCGTCCCTGGCCGAGACCTCCGGCGCCCGTGTGCCCGAGCTGGAGCTTGCGAAGCTGCGCGCGGCCGGAATCGAACCCCGCCTGACCGGATACCCGGTCATCCAGCAGCGCGTGCTGGATCAGTTGGCGCGCGATTTCAGGTGGCTCAACCTTGCCGGTGCCGTGCTGGGCAGCCTGACCGCGGCACTTGTCCTACGCAGCCTCGTCTTTGGTGCGGCCACGGCGGCCGTGGCGGCAACGGCGCTGCTCTGGGTGCTTGGTCTCCTCGGCCTGTCCGGCATTCCCATAAGCGTGGTGACGGTGCCGTTACCGGTCTTGATCCTCGTGATTGCCTTCTCCGATGCGCTGCACCTGAGCCACGAGACCCGCCGGTTGCACGCCGCCGGCTGCGCCAGCCCGGTGCGCAGCGCGCTGCGGCGGGTGGCGCCGGCCTGTGTCCTGGCATCCGTGAGCACCGCCATCGCCTTTGCCTCGCTCAGCCTCTCGTCATCTCAGCTCATCGCCGAGCTTGGTGTGATCGGCGCCAGCAGCACACTCATCGCGCTTGTCGCGGTACTCGTTGTGCATCCGCTCGTCATGACCACATTGCTCGCGCTGCTCCCGGCCAGATACCTGTTCGGCCGCGCCCAGCCGCCGCGTGCGGCCAGCCCCGCAGACCCGGTGATCGCCACGGCGCTGAGATACCCGCGCCGGATCGCCCTCACGGCGCTCGCCGCGATGTGCCTCGCCATCGCCGCCTTCACCAGTGTCGAATATCGCTTCTCGCTCCTCGGCAGCCTGCCCGAGCAGGCCCCGACGCTTGCCACCCTGCGCCAGGTCGAGGCGAGTTTCGGCCCGACCGGCGCGCTGCTTTTCCGTTTCGATCTCGACGCCGAGGCACCGGCCGCCGCTTTCGACGCCGCGCATGACCGGCTCGCCGCTCATGTCGACGGGCAGGAGATCCTGTCGCCCACGGCGCTTGCGAGGCGCATGGGAACCGAGACGCGGGCCGTGCTGGACAGCCTGCCCGCCCAGGCGCTGGCGCAGATGGTCTCGCGGGACGGAACGGCAGGCCTTGTCTCGTTGCCCTATCCCTACGCGGGGTCCGAACAGACCCGTCGACAGGTCGCCGAGATCGAAACCTCGCTGGCGGACGACCCGGCCGCGCGTGCAATCGGCCTGAGCCGTGCGACCGGGCTCGAAACCATGTCGGCCTTTGCCAGCCATGACATGCTGGGTGATTTCAACCGATGTTTCCTCGTCGCCATCCTCGCCTCGGGGGCGCTGATCCTCGCCTGGTCCCGCTCGCTCCGGATCACGGCCGCCGCCCTGATCCCCAATGCCTTGCCGGTAACGCTCGTTGGCGGTTGGCTTGCCCTGTCCGGACGCGGGCTCGACTTCGCTTCCGGCATCGCGCTGACCATTGCCTTTGGCCTCGCCATTGACGACACGCTTCACGCGCTGAACCGGTTGCGCCTCACCTCCCCGAGGTTCGACCGGGCGCGCCCCGACGACATCCATCGCGCCCTGTCGGAGGTTGCGCCAGCGCTCATCATGACCTCGGTCACACTGTCCATCGGCCTGTCCGCGACGCTCTTTGCCGGGCTGCCGTCCGTTGTCGCGTTCGGCGCGCTCTCCATCGCGGTCTTTGGTCTCGCCCTTCTGGCGGACCTTGTCGTCCTGCCGGCCTGCCTCGTCTGGATGTCGGGGACCTCGAAGGCGACGCACGAAGTGTGACCCGGCGTGCCGCCACGCTGTGCCCACAGATAGGCCGCTTTGCGACAGGAACGGCGTGTGGCGACCCACGTAATATCTCCCCTCACGGGCGTTTTTTTCCGTCCCAATGAGCGTTTTTGTTCCCAAGCCCCGCTGGCCGGGCTATCCTCCGTGCGATTGGACCGACCGGCGGAGCTTGGGAAGGGAATGACAACCGTCTTTGTCGCCGGAGCGACGGGCTATCTTGGCAGACATATCGTTGCTTCGTGCCGGGCACGGGGTTGGCAGGTGCGTGCCCTCGTGCGCGACCGATCGCGTGCGGAAGCGCTCGGAGTCGGGGCCGATGCCTATGTCGAAGCGAAAGCCACCGATCGCTCGGCGCTGCGCGGGCTCATGGCCGGTTGCGACCTCGTCGTCAGTGCGCTCGGGATCACGCGGCAGAAGGACGGTCTCACCTATCGCGATGTCGATTTCCAGGCGAATGTGAACCTCCTCGAGGAAGCGCTGGACACGGGAATCGAAAGGTTCGCCTATGTTCATGTGCTCAATGCCGAGGCGATGGCCGAGGTGCCGCTGGTCGCGGCAAAGCAGGCCTTCGTCGACCGGCTCCGCAGCGCGCCCCTGCGCAGCACCGTGATCTGCCCGAGCGGTTTCTTTTCCGACATGGAGGATTTCCTCGGCATGGCCCGGTCGGGCCGAGCGTGGCTTTTCGGCGACGGGGCGCTGCGACTCAACCCGATCCACGGGGCGGATCTCGCCGAGGCAGCGCTGGATGCTGTCGAGGCTGGCATGGATCGGCTCGAGATTGGCGGCCCGGATATCTTCACCCATGCCGAGCTGGCCAGCCTCGCCTTCGAGACCCTGGACAAGCCAGTCCGGATCATCCGGCTTCCGGACTGGACCCGTCGCGCCGCGCTTCGCATCCTGCCGCGGGTGACGCCGGCGCATATCCATGGTCCGGTGCAGTTCTTTCTCACCGCCATGGGGTTGGAGATGGTCGGGGTGCCGCATGGGTGTCGTCACCTCGCGGATCATTACCGGCAGCTCGCAGCCGTGCCCTCCGAGGAATAAGCTGCCGCGCCCCCTTGCCCCGGACGAATGAAGCGCAGAATATCGGCGGCGAAAGACATGGCACCATGATGACCTTCCCACTCAAAACCTTGCTGACCGTCGCGCTGATCGCATCCGCGCCCGGCGTCGCGCGCGCCGACGAGCTGCTGGTTTTTGCCGCGTCGAGCCTGAAGGAAGCGTTGGACGAGGCGGCTGCGGCCTGGGCGACCCAGAGCGGAGACCGCGTGACGGTCTCGCTGGCCGGCAGTGCGACACTGGCGCGTCAGATCCAGGCGGGTGCTCCGGCGGATCTCTTCCTCTCGGCCAATGAAGCCTGGATGGACGTTCTGGAACGCGACGGGCTGTTGAAACCCGGCAGCCAACGCAACCTGCTGACAAATGCGCTGGTCGTGGTTTCAAGCGATCCGGAAGCTGATGAAACCGCGTTTTTCAACGAGGACCGCTGGTCCGCTGGCTCGGGCGGGGGCGAGATCGCCATGGCGCTGGTCGAGGCCGTGCCAGCGGGGATCTATGGGAAGGCCGCACTGGAAAGCCTTGATTGGTGGGATCGGATGGCGCCGCATGTCGCACAGGCCGACAATGTCCGCGCCGCGCTGGCGCTTGTGGCGACGGGCGAATCCGATTTCGGTATCGTCTACGCGACCGATGCGCTGGCGGAGTCGAAAGTGCACCGCGTCCTGACCTTCCCAGCCGAGAGCCACCCGCCGATCCGCTACCCGATGGCCATTCCGATCGACAGCGTTGCGCCACAGGCCGACGCTTTCGCCGAGTTCCTCGCGGGTCCGGAGGCGGCCGAAATCTTCCGCGATCACGGTTTCGGCCTGGCGGGGCAGGGGGACGAATGATCCTCGGTCTGTCCCCGGAGGCCTGGGCGGCGGTCGCGCTGTCGTTGAAGGTGTCCTTCTGGGCCGTGACCCTGAGCCTGCCCATCGGCATCGCCACGGCCTGGCTCCTTGCCCGCGCCCGCTTCCCCGGACGGCAGGTGCTCAACGGGTTGGTCCACCTGCCGCTGATCCTGCCGCCTGTCGTTACCGGCTACCTGCTGCTGCTCGCCTTTGGCCGGCGCGGCCCACTTGGCGCGTTGCTGTACGATCTCTTCGGTGTCACGCTGGCTTTCAACTGGACCGGCGCCGCGCTCGCCGCCGCGATCATGGCCTTCCCGCTCATGGTTCGCGCGATCCGGCTCTCCATCGAGGCGGTCGATCCCGGGCTCGAACAGGCCGCCGCCACGCTCGGCGCCTCTCGCCTCCGCGTCTTCCTTACCGTCACCCTGCCGCTCACCGCGCCGGGCATTCTCGCCGGCGCGATCCTCGCTTTCGCCAAGGCGATGGGCGAGTTTGGCGCCACGATCACCTTCGTCTCCAACATCCCGGGCCGCACCCAGACGCTGCCGTCTGCGGTCTACGCTTTCCTGCAGGTGCCGGGCGCTGAAGCCTCAGCGCTGCGCCTCGTCCTGCTCTCGGTCGTCCTCGCTATGGGCGCGCTCATCGCCTCCGAGCTGCTCGCGCGCCGGATGCGCCGCCGGAGGGAGGGGGCATGAGCATTTCCGTTTCTCTGCGACACCGGCTCGACCGTTTCACTCTCGACGCCACGTTTGACGCCCCTGACGGCGTGACCGCCCTGTTTGGTCCCTCCGGCGCCGGCAAGACGACGCTGGTCCAGGCTGTTGCCGGGCTGTTGCGTCCCGAACAGGGTCGGATCGCGCTTGGCAACCACCTGCTGGAAGACAGCGCCACCGGTCACTGGTTGCCGCCGCATCGACGGCGCATCGGCTACGTCTTCCAAGACGGTCGGCTATTCCCGCATATGAGCGTGGCGCGGAACCTGTCTTATGGCCGCCGCATGAACCGCCTGCCGCCAAACCCGGAGGAGGAGGCGCGCATCCTCTCCATGCTCGGCATCGCGCCGCTGCTCGACCGGGTTCCGGCGACGCTCTCCGGTGGTGAGAAACAGCGGGTCGCCATCGGCCGCGCGCTGCTCGCTTCGCCGCGCCTGCTTTTGCTGGACGAGCCGCTTGCCGCTCTCGATGACGCCCGCAAGGAGGAGATCCTGCCCTTCCTCGAGCGTCTGCGGGACGAAAGTGCCTTGCCGATCCTGTTCGTCAGTCATTCGCTGGGGGAGGTCGCCCGGCTCGCCACGACCATGGTACTTCTGCGCGAGGGCCGCGTTTTGCGGTGTGGTCCGACCGCGGAGCTGCTCGCCGACCCGGATGCCGTTCCGAGCCTTGGCCCGCGCGAGGCCGGCGCGCTGGTCGAAGCGCGCGTGGTTGCACATCACGCGGACGGGTTGGCCGAGCTGGCGACCTCCGCCGGAACGCTGCTGCTGCCCGGCATCACGTCCGCGCCGGGAACCGTATTGCGCATCCGCATCCCGGCCCATGAGGTTATCCTCGCGCTGACCCCGCCCGAACAGATATCGGCGCTGAACATCCTGCCCGCGACGATCCGAAGCCTGCGGTTCGGCGACGGGCCGGGGGTCATGGTGCAGCTCCAATCCGGCAGCGACCTGCTTCTCGCGCGCATCACCCGCCGCTCCGCCGAGGGGCTTGGGCTGGAACCTGGAACGGCGTGCCATGCGATCCTGAAATCGGTCGCGGTGTCCCGGCAGGATATTGGTGCAGGATAAGGCATTCAGGCCCGCTGAGTGCTTTTGCGACCTGTGGAGCCGGGCGCTGGTTGGCGCGGAGTCCGGTGGGCTTCCCCGCGGTGGATGCAGGTGGATCCTTAAAAGAACGCCCGTCGCACGAGGTTCAACCCGGCAATGATCAACACGAACAGCGTCAGCCGTCGGAATGCCTGCTGGTCCAGCCGGTCATGCACGCGGCGCCCGAGCCGCATTCCAAGAAGGGCCGGCAGCACCATCGCGGCCGAGAAGGGCAGGGTCTGCGTGTTCAGCACCCCGGTCTGCAGATGGATCAGCAGAAGCAGGATCGCACCTAGCCCAAAGGCGACCCCAAGCACGCGGAGTTGGTCGCCCTTGGGTGTCTCGATGGCGGTGAGATAAAGCACCAGCGGCGGACCCCAGACGCCCGAGATGCCGCCGATAATGCCGGACAGCGCGCCGAGGCTCACTTCCGCGAGGGTTCGGCGGGATTCGGGAATGCGCGGGTGCAGGCCGGCGAGCTGCATCAGGCCGAAAGCGGTAATCGGGAGGCCAATCATCGCGTAGAGCAGTCGCTCGTCAATGGAGCGGACAAGCTGCGCGGAGGCGATGAGGCAAAGACCGCCAATGCCGAGATAGACCCGGTAGCACCGGATCGTGGAGATCACAGCGCCTGTCCCGTCGCGGAAGGCCTGGAAACCGTTGGTGATCACTGTCGGCAGGATCAGAGCCACCAGCGCCATTTCCGGCGAGAGAAAGGCTGCCAGCCCGGAGACCATGATCATCGGCATGGCGAAACCGGTTGCACCCTTCACGAAGGCTGCCGCCAGCGCCACGCCGCAGGCCAGCGCGAAGAAGAGGGGCGACAGGCCGCCCATGAACAAGCTCGGATCCATTTTCGTCGAATAGCCTATTGAAAGTCTTGCTGCATCCGCTAAATGGCGACGACATATTGAGACGAAACGCCATGCCATATTGAAATTATGTTGCGCTGCACCTGCAAAGTGACTATCACCATCCGAAACCGATGAACGAAGGATTCGAGCCATGCCGCATGATGGACAGGACCTGCCCCAGAGCCCCATTCTCAACAACCTTCTGACGCTGACCAAAGCCGCAATTCCGCCGGTGAAGGAGTTGGTGGAAGCGGCGACAACGGCCGTACGGGCGCGGGTTGTCGATGGCGGTCGGGTTTCCGGCGCGTTGCTGGAGCAGAACCAGACCGCCGCCCATGCGCTGGCCTGGCTGGCGACCTACGGGCAGTCGCTGGAACAGATGCAGGCCTGGGCCGAACGGCTTGAGGCCGAGGGCAAGTTCGGCGAGATCGAACAGCTTATCCACCAGATCGCCTTTGGCGAATACCTGCTGCAGATCCAGGGCGGCATCCCGATGTCCCAGGGCGAAATCATCCGGGTCCGCGATATGGGGCTGGACGAGCTGGAGGACCTGCAGCGGCTGCATTCGACCGAGATCGCGGCGCTTTGCCAGAACGGCAACAGCCAGCGCGCCCGGACCCGGCTTGTCGAGCTGATGCAGGAGCAATCGGCCAATATCACCGTTGGCGCGACGGGGCTGGAAGACGAGCTGGAGATGATCCGCGAGCAGTTCCGCCGTTACGCCGTGGACCGGGTCGAGCCCAACGCGCATGAATGGCATCTCAAGGACGAACTGATCCCGATGGAGATCATCGAGGAGCTGGCCGAGATGGGCGTGTTCGGACTGACCATCCCGGAGGAATATGGCGGATTCGGCCTCTCCAAGGCGTCGATGGTCGTGGTCTCCGAGGAGCTGTCGCGCGGCTATATCGGCGTGGGTTCATTGGGGACGCGCTCCGAGATCGCCGCCGAGCTGATCCTTGCCGGTGGCACGGATGCGCAGAAAGAATACTGGCTGCCGAAGCTCTCCAGCGCTGAGATCTTGCCCACGGCCGTCTTCACCGAGCCCAATACCGGCTCCGATCTCGGCAGTCTGCGCGCCCGCGCGGTGAAAGATGAAAACGGCGACTACAAGGTGACCGGCAACAAGACGTGGATCACCCATGCCGCACGCACCCATGTGATGACGCTGCTGGCCCGGACCGATCCGGAGACGACGGATCACAAGGGCCTCAGCATGTTCCTGGCCGAGAAGATACCCGGCTCGGAGGAGGATCCGTTCCCGACCGAGGGCATGACCGGCGGCGAGATCGAAGTGCTGGGTTATCGCGGGATGAAGGAATACGAGCTTGGTTTCGACAATTTCCACGTCAAGGGCGACAACCTGCTTGGCGGTGTCGAAGGGCAGGGCTTCAAGCAGCTGATGAAGACCTTCGAGGCGGCGCGCATCCAGACCGCGGCGCGGGCCATCGGCGTGGCGCAATCGGCGCTCGATATCGCGACGCAATACGCACAGGACCGCAAGCAGTTCGGCAAGGCGCTGATCGAGTTTCCGCGCGTCTCCGGCAAGCTGGCGATGATGGCGGTCGAGATCATGGTGGCGCGGCAGCTGACCTATTTCTCTGCCTGGGAGAAGGATCACGACCAGCGCTGCGACCTGGAGGCCGGGATGGCAAAGCTGCTCGGCGCGCGGGTTGCCTGGGCTGCGGCGGATAACGGGTTGCAGATCCATGGCGGCAACGGCTTTGCCTGCGAATATGCGATCAGCCGGGTGCTCTGCGATGCACGGATCCTCAACATTTTCGAGGGCGCGGCGGAGATCCAGGCACAGGTCATTGCCCGGCGTCTGTTGGGCTGAGCCTGCTTGGCAGAGGGACTGGTGCGCGGCCGCCCTGACCGGGCGGCCGTTGGCATTTCGGCACAGGAGCAGCGCGGTGGACATGGCTGTCGAGGCTGCGCGCGGGGGCGGCGTATCGGGGAACATCCAGATTCTGCACGATTGCGGCCGCAACCGCTCCTGCCCTGAGGTGGTGCTTTGCCCGGCCGGAGGCTCCCCCTCGGTTTTCGACGCCTGCGCCGTCTGCGACCATTGGGGCGGGGCGCGCCTTCGGCGCGCAGGGAACGCTCTCCGGTTGGGACCCTTCATCGGTGACCGCGCGAGACGTCATGTTCAGATTGGCCGCATTGGCGTGACGGGCCAAATGCGGCATGCAGGGCGGCGACGGCCCGGCCACCTGAGACAGATGAACAAGGACTTCACCGATGCTGCCTGCATTCTCCTTCGTCACCGCATCCGACATTCGCTTTGGCCGAGGGGAGGCGAGGCGCGCGGTGCCAGAACTGGCGGCGCTGGGGGAGCGGATCCTGTTGGTGACCGGAGCGGAGGCTTCACGGTCTGACTGGCTGGTCGAAGCCTTGGCCGAACGCGGTGTGGCGCTGGGGAGTTTCAGTTTCCCGGGGGAGCCTGATCTCGCGCGGGTCGAGGCCGGGATCGACCATGCCCGCGCCTTCGACGCTCAGGCCGTGATCGCCATTGGCGGCGGCGCGGCGCTGGACGGCGGCAAGGCGATTGCGGCGCTGGCGCCCGCGCCGCGCCCGGCCATGGATCACCTCGAAGTTGTCGGCAAGGGGTTGCCGCTGGAGGTCCCGACCTTGCCCTTCGCGGCGTTGCCCACAACCGCGGGCACAGGAACGGAAGTCACCCGGAACGCCGTGATCTCGGTTCCCGAAGCCCGCCGCAAGGTAAGCCTTCGCGACCAAACGATGCTGCCCGACCTGGCCATTGTCGATCCCGCGCTGACCGATAGCTGCCCACGCGGGGTCACGCTGGCGGCCGGGTTGGACGCGGTCACGCAGGTGATCGAGCCATATCTCTGCACCCGCGCCAACCCGTTGACCGACGCGCTCTGTCGTCCGGCTATTCTGGACGGGCTTACGGCGCTGAAGACGCTGATGGACGGCACAGCGGAGGTGCAGGAGGCCGCGCGGGACAGGATGTCCTGGGTCGCACTCTGCGGTGGGTTGGCGCTGGCCAATTCCGGGTTGGGGGTCATTCACGGTCTGGCGGGGCCGCTCGGGGGGCTGTCTGGCGCGGCTCATGGCGCGATCTGCGGCGCCTTGCTGCCGCATGGGCTTGCGCTGAACGCGGCGCGCAGCGAAGCGCCGCAGACTCTCGCGCGGATCGAAGAACTGCACCACTGGATCGGGCAGGTGATGGACTGCGAAGCGCCACGGAGCTTCGACCGGCTCGCCGGTTGGTCGCGTGAGTCCGGACTGGCCGGGCTGGATGCGCTCGGGATAACGGGCGAGGATCGGGCGGCGGCGGCCGAGGCAGCGGCAAGTTCTTCCTCGATGAAGGCGAACCCCGCCGTTCTGACGGCACCGGAGATGCTGGAGATGATGGCGGCGGCGCGCTAGGCGGCGTTCTGGCCGGCCGGGTGTCGACGCTGCGGATGGGGCTGATAGACTGTGTCGGTCTGGACGGTTTCGGAGATGCGGATTCATGACTGAGGCGTTGCAATGGGTCGGTGATGTGGCCGACGGCCTCGCGCTGGAAGCTGAGATGTTTTCCGCCTCGGGACCGCAGGTGGCTCTCTGGTCGGCCGAGAACCGAGCGCTGGTCTGTCCGCGCGCCTACCGGACGCGGCCGGGCTTCGATCTGGCCGTGATGCATTCCACGGCGCGTGGTTGGCCGGTTCACCAGCGGCGCACCGGCGGCGGGACAGTGCCGCAGGGGCCCGGCGTGCTGAACCTGAGCTTCGCGGTGACCGTCGGGCGCGGATTCAATATCGAGGCGGGCTACAAGCTCATCACCCGGATCATACAGTCGGTCACCTCTGCGCAGAGGCTTAAGGCTCATACCGGCGCCACGCCGGGGAGCTTTTGCGACGGGACCTGGAATCTCTCGCTCGAGGGGCGGAAATTCGTCGGTACGGCGCAGCGTTGGCGATCCCGGGGCGGTGGGCGGTCGCGCATGCTGGCCCACGCGCTGATCCTGGTGGAGGGGGAGATCGCACCCGGCGCCGGGGCGGTGGATGCCTTCCATGAGGATCTCGGGCTCGACCCGGTGCGGAGCGAGGTCCATACCACCCTGTCCGCCGCTCTCGGCAGCGATGCCCCGATAGGAGAAGCGGTCGCCCAAGCTCTTTGGGATGCGACCTTGGAGGAGCTGGCCACACTCGAGCCGTAACGCCCCGTTTTTGCAATCGCTGCCCCGTCGCCCTGAGCGACGGAGAAACCGGATTGAACGCAGGGGTCTCCCCGGTGCGTCGGTCAGGCCATGGCGCGCCGGAATGCGCCGGGCGTTACGCCGGTCCCGTCGCGGAAACTGCGCGACAGGTGGCTTTGGGAGCTGAAACCGCAGGCGGCCGCGACCTGCGCGAGTGGCTCGCCATCCCGGATCAGTCTTTTCGCCCGTTCTGTCCGCCGGTGGGCGATCCAGCGCTGCGGCGAGACTCCACACGTCTCGCGGAAGCTGCGCTGCAGGTGAAACTCGCTGAGTCCGACAAGGGTCGAGAGCTCTCGCAGGCGGAGAGTCTGGTCCAGATTGGCTTCGATGAAGTCACACAGCAGCGTGCGATGCCTTGGAGACAGCCCGCCGGTGAGCGGCAATCGGGCCTTGTTCGCGAAACGGCCGGAGGCGAGGAGTGTCGCCATCAGCTCGACCGCCGCCGCATCGGCGCAGGCCGGATCGTCGCTTTGGATCGCCGCGAGAAGCGCTTTGAAAGGCATGGCGAGTTGCTCGGGCTCGACATAGGTCCGTTCGGCCAGTTCCAGCCGCCGGGCGTCCCGGTCGAAGGTCTCGGCGAAGCTGCGGCGCAATTCGTCATCCGGCAGGTAGAGATGCAGGAAGACAAAAGGCCGGGTGATGCGCCAGACCGAGCTTTGCCCCTGTGGCATGACACAGACCGCGCCCGGCCAGCCATGCGCCTGCGCGCCATCGACCCGCCACGTTCCCTCGCCGCCGCGCAGGTAGAAGCTAAATGTATGTCCCACGGGGTTTTCAACGGAGATCTGGTCGTTCCGGTTGCACCAGATCGTCGTGGAGCGGCCGAAGCCAAGCTCCATCCGTGCCAGGGCCCGGGCTGTCGGGGAGGCAGAGAGAAAGCTGGACAGGGGTTTCGACTGGGCAGGCATTGGCTTTGAACGGAATCCGGTGGTTTGGCGCAGGGATAGCGCCTGTCCGGCCCGACAGCCAAGTGAAACCGTTGGGCGCGAGAGTATTTACCGCAAGATCGTGCAAAACTGACAGCGGTGAAGCGTTTATGTCGGCGACAGTACGCAAGGAGTCGCCATGAATACCGTTCTGTTCGCCATGACCGTCCTGATCTGGGGCACAACCTGGATCGCCATCACCCTTCAGGTCGGGCCGGTGCCGGTGTTGGTCTCGGTGTTCTATCGTTTCGCTGCGGCGGGTGGGGTGTTCCTGCTTGGACTGGCATTGTCCGGCCGGCTGATCCTGCCCGATCGCCGACACCGGCCCTGGATCCTCGCGCAGGCGCTCTGTCTCTTCAGCCTCAACTTCATCTGCTTCTACGCCGCCGCCGCCTATATCCCCTCCGGGCTGCTCTCCGTCGTCTTCTCGCTCGCGACCCTGTTCAACGCCTTCAACGCGCGGCTCTTTTTCGGCGACCGGATCACCGGGCGGGTGATGCTTGCCAGCGCGCTCGGGGTGCTCGGGCTGGTTCTTCTCTTCGGCCCAGACCTGTCGCTGGACGCCTCCGGGCAGGCGTTGCACGGAATTGCGTTGGCGGCTCTGGGGACGCTGTTCTTCTCGCTGGGGAACATGATTTCGCGGCGCAACTCGGCGGCGGGGCTCGGCACGATTGCTGCCAACGCATGGGGGATGGCTTGCGGCGCAGCGATCCTTCTGGCGGCGATCCTCGCGAGCGGCACGCCGATGATCGCGCCGCCCGATGCGGCCTATCTTGGCGCCATGCTCTACCTGGCCGTCTTCGGTTCGATCATCGCCTTCACCACCTACCTGATGCTGGTCGCCCGCGTCGGCTCGTCGCGCGCGGCCTATGCGACGGTGCTGTTCCCCATCGTGGCGCTGGCGATCTCGACCGTCTTTGAAGGATATGAGTGGACCTGGGTCAGCGGCGCCGGGGTGTTGCTCGCCCTGCTGGGCAACGCGGTGATGTTTGTCCGCCTGCCAAAGGGGTGCGTTCGCGGCCCGGCGGAAAGTCTGGCGAAATAAAACAGGGCCGGCGATCCGCATCGCCGGCCCTGTCTCCATTCGTTCGGGTTGCGTCAGGAGCGTCTGGCGAACGCGGCTGACCTGGTCGTCTCAGCTGGCCTGTTTGAGATAGGCGGTCAGGATGTCCTGTGCGGCCTGGAGGTCGCGGCGATCGACCATCTCTGTCACGGTATGGATATAGCGCGTGCCGACCACAATGCCGACGGCGCGGGCGCCGGCTGCGGCCTGTTGGGCGGCCGCACCATCCTGGCCGCCGGCGCGCAGCATGGTGCGCTGGAACGGGATCTCCTCGGCGCGGGCCAGCGCGTCGAATTCGGCCACCAGCGCCGTGTCGGCGATGAAGGAGGTGTCGCGCACATGCAGGCCGAAGCCCTTGCCCTGTTCGGTGGTGCGGTCCTGCTCCGGTACGCCGGGCGTGTCGCAGGCCAGCGTGGTGTCCACGCCGATGCCGATATCCGGCTGGATCCGGTGCGATGCGGTGCGCGCGCCGCGCAGCCCGACCTCCTCCTGGCAGGTGAAGGCGACATGGATCTCGACCTCGTTCGCCGCGTCCCCGAGGCCGCGCAGCGCCTCGATGCCGAGCCAGCAGGCGACGCGATTGTCCAGCGCCTTGGAGACGAATTTCTCGCCCATCTCGAGGAAGGGCTCGTCCATCACCACCATGTCGCCGACCTTCACGCGCTCGGCGGCTGCCTCGCCCAGCCCGGTATCGACGATGAACTCATGCACTTCGGGGACCTTCTTGCGGTCCTCCATCTTGGTGATGTGCACGCCGGGGCCGGCGGGGTTCATGACGCCCTTGAGATCGCCCTCATCGGTGCAGACGATGACGCGGCGGGCGAAAAGGGTGCGCGGGTCGAAGCCTCCAACGGGCTGGAGATAGAGAAAGCCTTCCTTGGAGATATGGCTCACGAGGAAGCCGATCTCGTCCATGTGGCAGAGCAGCATGACCTTGGTCGGGGTCTCCGAGCCGCCGCGGGCGTCGCGCCGGCAGAGCAGTGAGCCCATCGGGTCGGTCTCGACATGGTCGAAGAGGCCCTCGATCTCGGAAAGGATCAGATCGCGCACGCGCTGTTCGTGGCCGGGAACGCCGGGGGTCTCGCAGAGGCGCTTGAGAAGATCGGTATTCATGGTCGCTCCATCGCTTGGCTCGGGATATCCGAGGCATAGGGCCGGCGGGTGTGGTCTGCAACCGGTGTCCTCGTCTCGGAGATGAAGGCCGGGGATGGTCGACGGGGACCTTGCTGACATCCGCCGATTGTCAGCTATGGTTCCTGCGATTCCGAGGCAGGAGGGATGGGATGATCGAGGGCCTTAGCCACATGACCTTTGTCGTCAGAGACCTGGACAAGATGGAAGAGATTCTGGTGCGGGTACTGGATGCGAGAAAGATCTACGACAGTGGCGACGAGACCTATTCGCTTTCGAAAGAGCGCTTTTTCGATATCGGAGGATCATGGATCGCCATAATGGAGGGCGACCCGCTCGAAACCCGAACGTATAATCATGTTGCTTTCAAGATTGCACCGGACGCGGTCGAGGATCGGCTTCAGCGTATCCTGGCGCTTGGGCTGGACGTGGAACATGGACGGTCACGGGTTGCCGGCGAGGGAAAATCGATATATTTTTATGACCATGACAACCACATGTTCGAGTTGCACAGCGGCACGCTGGAAGAGCGTCTGGCCCGCTACGCGTCGCCGCCGCCAAGCAGCAACTCATAGTCTCGTTGGTGCATGTCCCGACCGTATGCCCGCATTTCTGCCGAATTGACGCGTTCGAATCCAAATGACTCGTAGAGTCGGCACGCTTCGGGATGCTGATCGAAAGTCGAGACGCGAATGCACTGCAGGCCGTTCCTTCTGGCCCGGGAGAGACCATCCCCCAGCAGGCGCGCGCCGATGCCCTTTCCCCGATATGCATCCTCGACGAAGAACAAGCGGATGCGTCCAACCGTTGGCGTCTCCGCACTCAGGAATATGCAGCCTACGGGTCGGTTCGCGGCCTCGGCAATCAGGTAATTGCTTGTAGCCTTCGACATCTGGTCTTCCAGCAGGTCCAGAGCCGCGTTCACCGCCTCGGAAAAGGTGACATCGAAGTCGTGAAATCTCCGGTAAAACTGCACGTTGGACTCCGCAACCCACAAACGGTCATCACTTTGATATGAACGGACAGTCACCAAGTCCCGGTCTTCTTTTCATGCGCATTCAGCAGACGCGGACATTGGCTGCAAAGTGCGCAACGGTCAACAAGAGGTCGGAACAGAGGCCCTGAGCTGTGCCGCCAAACGAAAAACGCCGCCCCCGAAGGAGCGGCGTTCCGCACTGTCCGTGATCTGTGACTTCTCAGAAGCCCAGACCCTCGTATTTCTTCTTGAACTTGGAAACCCGGCCGCCGGTATCCATCAGCTTGGCCGAACCGCCAGTCCAGGCGGGGTGCACGGTGGGGTCGATATCCAGCGCGAGCTGGTCGCCTTCCTTGCCCCAGGTCGACTTCATCTGGAGGATGGTGCCATCGGTCATCTTGACGTCAATGACGTGATATTCGGGATGCAGATCTTTTTTCATCATCTGTCTCCTTACGACTTGGGCTTGTAGTTGGACACTTCCGCGATCCGGGCCGACTTGCCGCGGCGCGAACGCAGGTAATAGAGCTTGGCGCGGCGCACGCGACCACGGCGCACGACGGTGATGCTCTCGATATTCGTCGAATGCAGCGGGAACACACGCTCCACGCCTTCACCGAAGGAGATCTTGCGAACGGTGAACGAGCCGGCAATGCCAGCGCCATTCTTGCGCGCGATGCAGACGCCTTCGTAATTCTGGACCCGGCTGCGCGAGCCTTCGGTCACCTTGTAGCCGACGCGAACGGTGTCGCCGGCCTTGAAGTCGGGAATTTCATTCCCGAGGGAGGCGATCTGTTCCGCCTCGAGTTCCGCGATCAGGTTCATCTGAAACGCTCCTTTGCTGCTTGCGGTTGTTCCGCAAAGTGTTTGCCGCGTCCCGGAGCTCCAGGTCTTCATCGGGTCCGCAATCCGCGCCCGCCGGAGGTCAGGTCGTCATTCCTTTTTCGGTCTCGAGGCGCGCCGGCGGGGAGGGGCCGAAGAAGGCCCGCCCGGAATGTCCGGAGTGCAATAGAAAACCGCCCGAGTCAGTTGCCTGCCCGGGATGGCGCTGTTTAGGTCAAGGGAGTGGTCAATGCAAGTGGCCAGTGAGCGTGGGCAGGCGATAACCTGACCCACATCGGGCCTCGCGTGAGGCCTGTCGGGAAGCGATCGCGAGGCCGGATGCTTCGAGCCGCGTGCCAAGGTCGGATCGGAACGCTGATTGGCACGAGAGCACGGTTAGGGATTGCCGCGATTGCACCGGGTCGGCGTACCGGCCCACACCGCAATTTGCGCCTTGCAACGCGGAGCGGCGCTCGTATCGTCGCGCCAGGGAGAGCGCGGCACCGGTGCTGTGCGCCCGCTGCGGGAGCCACGTGGAAAGCAATGGACAGTCAATCGGTTCGCCCCCTGCTCGACGATATCTGTGCCGCCATGGAGCAGCGCGAGGATAGAGGGCGAGTCGCCGATTACATCCCGGAACTGGCCGGGATCGATCCGGACCAGTTCGGCATTTCGATTTGTCTGGCCGACGGGCAGCAGCTCAGCGCTGGCGATGCCACGACCGGTTTCTCCGTCCAGTCCGTCTCCAAGGTCTTCACCCTCGCCATTGCGCTCGGGCGCTACGGGTCGCGTTTCTGGGACAGGGTCGGGCGGGAGCCCTCGACGCTCGTCTTCAACTCCGTGCAGGAGCTTGAGACACGCGACGGCATTCCGCCCAACCCCTTCGTCAATTCCGGCGCCATCGTCACGACGGATTCGCTGCTTGTCGGCGCGACCCCGAAGGAAACGCTGGCCGAGATCATCCAGTTCGTCCGGCAGGCGGCCTCCGATGACGACATCTATATGGATCCCGAAGTTGCTGCTTCCGAGAATGCCAGCGGTCACCGGAACCGGTCGCTGGCGCATTTCCTGCGCGCTTGCGGCAACCTGCGGCATGATTGCGACCTGACCCTCGGCACCTATTTCCACCATTGCGCGCTGGAGATGACCTGCGAACAACTCGCCCGAACCGGCCGCTTCCTTGCCGGGCTGCACCCGTCCGGACATCTCATCCAGCCCGGACATATCCGCAGTATCAACGCGCTGATGATGACCTGCGGCCATTACAATGGATCGGGCGAGTTTGCCTATCGGGTCGGGATCCCGGGCAAGAGCGGGGTGGGCGGCGGTATCCTGGCCATCGTGCCCCGGCGCGCCTCGATTGCCGTCTGGTCGCCGGGGCTGGACCAGTTCGGCAATTCCCTGCGCGGGACGGCGGCGCTGGCGAAGCTCACACATTTGCTGCGCCTGTCGGTCTTCAGCGTCTCCTAGGGACCGGGCGTGAATGGGCGCGGACACAAGACGGAGACGCCGTCCCCTCGGTCCGGCGCTGTCTCTCAGCTCTTGAACGGCGCCATCCCGGCGCGGGCCAGCTCGTCGGCGCGCTCGTTTTCCGGGTGTCCGGCATGGCCCTTCACCCATTCCCAGCTGACCTTGTGCTGTGCCTGCGCCGCGTCGATCCGTTTCCACAGCTCTTCGTTCTTCACCGGCTTCTTCGAGGCCGTCTTCCAGCCATTGCGCTTCCAGCCATGGATCCAGCTCGTCACGCCGTTCTTCACATAGGCGGAATCGGTGACGATGGTGATTTCGGTCGGCCGGGTCAGGCTTTCCAGCGCCGAGATCGCCGCCAGAAGCTCCATCCGGTTGTTGGTCGTCGCGGGCTCGCCGCCCGAGAGTTCCCTCTCCTTGACGACGGTGTCGCCCTCGCGCGCCTGCAAGAGCGCGCCCCAGCCGCCGGGGCCGGGATTGCCTGAACAGGCGCCATCGGTGAATGCGTAAAGATCAGCCATGGCGGGCGAATAGAGGAGCCACGAGGCCGGGGCAAGCGCTCAGGCGCGCCGCGCGTGCAGAATGATGAAATCGTGGGGCGATCCGTCGAAGCCGATCTCCGCGCCATATTCCCGGTCGAAGATCATGAGCCCGACCGCTTCGACCAGCCCGGCCAGCTCGTCCTCCTCGTAATAGGTGTAGAACCGGTTCCGGCGGTCCCGCGCCTCGCCGGTTCCAAGCTTCATCGCGATCAGGAAGTGCCCGCCCGGTCGCAGCGCCCGCGACAGCGCCGCCAGATGCCCCGGCATCGCCGCGCGCGGGGCGTGGAGCAGGCTGTAATGCGCCCAAATGCCATCATAGATCGCCTCGCCCTCGACCGCGTCGAACCCGGCCACGCGAACGTCCAGCCTGTAGCGTTCCCTGGCCACCGCGGCCATGCCCTTGGAGGCATCCAGCGCATCGACCTCGAGTCCGCGTTCAACCATCCGCGCGGCCCAGTTTCCCGGCCCGCAGCCGAGGTCAAGCGCATGCCCGCCCTCCGGCAGCGAGTCGATGAAGCGTTCCAGCCGGGGATAGGGCCAGCCGCTGTCGATCATCTTCGCATAATCCTCGGCCTGCCCGTCATAGAGGCTGATCGTCTTGCGATCAGCCATCAGTGAAAGACCTCGACGCCGAGGCACAGGACAACCGCTCCCGTCATCGGAACCCGCAGAGCCATCCACCAAGGCGGGGTCAGTCCGTTGCGCCAGAAATGCCAGTCGATCAGGAGAACCCCGAGGAAGCCGAGGATGAGGTCAACCGCCGTGTCGGCGGACAGGCCCCCTCCCGTGAGAAAAATCCAGAGTGCCGGGATCACGGACAATGCGTATCCGCGCGCTGCCATCTTGCCATTCGCTTTGGCGGCAAAGCCCCAGAGGACGCCGGACATGAAGGCCAGAATGATCATCCCGTAGAACAGGTTGACCTGCGGCGCAACAAAGCGCGCGCCTCCAAGCTGCAGCGACATCACTTGGAAGTCGGATGAAATCCGCGTGAGCGCCCCCCAGACAAAGGGCACCAGACCGGCAATGCTCAGCCACAAAGCGGTTTGCGGAATTCCCTTCATGCCCGCTCCAGCGCCAGTCGAACGCCGAGGGCGGCGAAGATCGCTGCGAAGGAGCGGTTGAGCCAACGCATCGCGCGTTCGGAGGAGAGAACCGCGTCCCGCGCGGCGGCCGCGAAGGCGCCGTAGAGCACGAAGACGGCCAGCGTCATCGCCATGAAGACGGCGCCAAGTTGGAGCATTTCGGCAGTGGCGCGCGCCGGGTCGCCCGAAAGGAAGGGCGGCAGCAGCGCGAGGAAAAAGATCGAGAGCTTCGGGTTGAGGATATTGATCAGCGCGCCGCGCCGGGCAATCGGCCAGGCTTTCGGCGCCCCTTCACGGGGTGCAATCGCCAGCGCCCCGCCGGACCGAAGCGCCTGCCAGGCCAGCCAGAGCAGGTAGGCCACACCGGCGAATTTTACCAGCTGGAAGAGCAGGGCGGAGGTGTGCAGAACCGCCGCCAGCCCGAGGACCGCCGCTGCCAGATGGGGAAGGATGCCGAAGGTGCAGCCAAGCGCGGCCCAGACGGAGGCCCGGCGCCCCTGTCCCAAGCCGATGGCCAACGTGTAGACGACGCCGGTCCCCGGTGCGACGACGACAACGAAAGCGGTGATGAGGAATTGCAGCGAGATCATTCCGCCGCTTCCCGCAACACGCGCGGCACCTTGAACTCGACCTTTTCCACAGCGGTCTCGACCGTCTCCACGGTCACGTCAAAGCGCTCCGAGAATGCGTCGATCACCTCGCGGATCAGCACTTCCGGCGCCGATGCCCCGGCGGTCACGGCCAATGTGGAGATCCCTTCCAGCGCCCGCCAGTCGATATCGCTCGCCCGCTGGACGAGCTGCGAATAAGCACAACCCGCCTTTGCGCCGACCTCGACCAGCCGCCGCGAATTGGACGAGTTTGGCGCGCCCACGACAAGCAGCGCGTCGACCCGCGGCGCCACCGCCTTTACGGCCTCTTGCCGGTTGGTCGTGGCATAGCAGATGTCTTCCTTGTGCGGCCCGACAATGGCCGGAAAGCGCGCTTGAAGCGCCGCCACGACACCTGCCGTGTCATCGATCGACAGCGTCGTCTGCGTCACATAGGCCAGCTTTTCCGGGTCGCGCACGTCCAGCCCGGCCACATCCTCGGCCGTCTCGACCAGCAGCACGTCACCATCGGGCAGCTGCCCCATCGTGCCGATAGTCTCGGGGTGGCCGGCATGTCCGATCATCACGATCTGCAAGCCTTCCTCGGCATGGCGCTCGGCCTCGATATGCACCTTGCTGACCAGCGGGCAGGTCGCGTCCACAAAGACCATCTCGCGCCGCTCCGCCTCCGCCGGCACCGCTTTCGGTACACCATGGGCGGAAAAGATCACCGGCCTGTCCTCGGGGCACTCGTCGAGTTCCTCGACGAAGACCGCGCCCTTTTCCCGCAGCCCGTCCACGGCGAAGCGGTTATGCACGATCTCGTGGCGCACATAGACCGGCGCGCCCCATTTCTCGAGCGCCATCTCGACGATCTTGATCGCCCGGTCGACGCCGGCGCAGAAGCCGCGCGGGGCGGCGAGGTAGAGTGTCAGGGCGGGTCTGGTCATGGGCACCTCCGAGCCACAGAGGTAAGCTGCGCGCTGCGATCCGTCCAGCCGGATTTCCCGTCAGCACGTTCAAGAAAGAACTGGCGCCCGGCTTTCGAAAGGGCTAGTTGGCGGTCATGGCGACCCTCTGCGCATATACCCTTTCGCGACGCGTCCGACGCAGCCGCTGACCCGACCGTCCTCGCACGGCCGGCCGATTCCGCGCACCCCCGCCTTCCCTCATTGACACCCATTTGCCCCTCGGGCACTGATTTCACTTCCTGAAGTGAGGAAACCGAACATGATCCCCTCCGTTCTGCCGACCTATAACCGCGCACCGCTCCACTTCGTGAAGGGCGAAGGCTGCTGGCTCGTGGAGGCGGATGGTCGACGTTTTCTCGATCTCGGCGCAGGCATCGCGGTCAACGCGCTCGGTCACGCCCACCCCGCGTTGGTTCGGGCGTTGAACGAGCAGGCCGGCGCGCTCTGGCATACGTCCAATCTCTACCATGTGGACAAGCAGGAGGCCCTCGCGGACCGGCTGACCGAGCTGACCTTCGCGGATACCTGTTTCTTCACCAATTCCGGCACCGAGGCGGCCGAACTCGCGATCAAGATGGCGCGGAAATACTGGCATGAGAAAGGGCAGTCGGAGCGGATGAAGATCATCACCTTCGAAGGCTCGTTCCACGGCCGTTCCTCAGCCGCCATTGCCGCCTCCGGCTCGGTAAAGATGACGGAAGGCTTCGGCCCGCTCCTGCCCGGCTTCGTGCATCTGCCATTTGGCGACCACGAGGCCTTCGCGGAAGCGATGAAGGATCCGGAGATCGGCGCCGTGCTGATCGAGCCGATCCAGGGCGAGGGCGGCATTCGCACCCTCAACGACGCCTGCCTGAAGGGTATGCGGGCGGCCTGCGACGCCACTGGCACGCTGCTGATCCTTGACGAGGTCCAATGCGGCATGGGCCGCACCGGCAAGCTCTTCGCCCATGAATGGACCGGCATCTCGCCGGATATCATGATGGTTGCCAAGGGTATCGGCGGTGGCTTCCCGATCGGCGCGGTGCTCGCCACCGAGGATGCCGCCTCCGGCATGACCGCCGGCACCCATGGCTCCACCTATGGCGGCAACCCGCTGGGCTGCGCCGTGGCGCTCGCGGTGCTCGAAATCGTCGGTGCGCCAGCCTTCCTTGAAGAGGTCAACCGCAAGTCCGGCCAGCTCCGCCAGGGCCTCGAAGGCCTTGTCGCGGCTCATCCGGACGTCTTTGAGGCGGTGCGCGGCGAGGGGCTGATGCTGGGTCTCAAATGCAAGCTTCCCGCCGGCGATGTGGTCGCATCGGGCTATGCCGAGGAGGTGCTCACCATCCCGGCCGCCGAGAACACGATCCGCCTCCTGCCCGCGCTCAACATTTCCGAAGAGGAAATCTCCGACGCCCTCACCCGGCTCGACCGAACGGCGACCCGAGCCGCGAGCGCCTGAAACCGCATCCATTTTCCAGATAAATCCTCGGGGGGAGCGCGCAGGGCGCGCGGGGGGCAGACGGCCCCCCTCCCAACTCTCCAAGAAAGACCAAGCTCATGAATCATTTCCTCGATATCAACACCACGGCGCCGGACCAGCTGCGGACCATCATCGATACCGCCCGGTCCATCAAGGACGCTCGCAATGGCCGCCCCAAGGGCCAGCCAGATGACGAGACCCCGCTGGCTGGCCAGATGGTCGCGCTGATCTTCGAAAAGCCTTCGACGAGAACCCGCGTCTCCTTTGATGTCGGCGTGCGCCAGATGGGCGGGCAGACCATGGTGCTCTCGGGCAAGGAAATGCAACTCGGCCATGGCGAAACCATCGCCGACACCGCCCGTGTCCTCTCCCGCTATGTCGACATGATCATGATCCGGACCTTCGAGGAGGCCGTTCTGCAGGAGCTTGCGGAATACTCCTCCGTGCCGGTGATCAACGGGCTGACCGACCGGAGCCACCCCTGCCAGATCATGGCCGATATCCTCACATTCGAGGAGCATCGCGGTCCGATCGCGGGCAAGAAGGTGGTCTGGTCGGGCGACGGCAACAATGTCTGTGCGTCCTTCATCCATGCCGCCGGCCAGTTCGGGTTCGATCTGACCTTCACCGGGCCGCAAGTGCTTGACCCGGAGGATGTCTTCGTCGGCGAAGCGCGCGCCAAGGGCGCTTCCATCGCCATCGAGCGCGACCCGTTCAAGGCGGTTCAGGGAGCCGATCTCGTGGTTACCGATACGTGGCTGTCGATGCATGACAGCCAGTCTGCCCAGGAACGTCGCCACAACCTGTTGCGCCCGTATCAGGTCAACGAAGAGCTGATGGAAGCCGCCGGTTCCGACGCGCTCTTCATGCATTGCCTGCCGGCGCATCGGAACGAGGAAGCCACCAGCGAGGTCATGGACGGTCCGCAATCGGTGATCTTCGACGAGGCGGAGAACCGGCTGCACGCCCAGAAGGCGGTCATGCGCTGGTGCCTCGGCCTCTGATCGCTTGGATCGGGTGAGGGTCGCCCACCCGCGTCAGCGGCAAGGCCGCAAGCGAGCTCTCTCAGTCCGGCGCGTCTCGATAGAGGGCGCCGGTCAGCCAGTCCGGCCAGTCTCGTTCGAAGACGGACTTCACCGAGTCGTCGAGACGACGGATTTCCCGGGTTGAAACCTGTATCCGGCGATCCTGCAGGGAAACGATGATCTGCTCCGCCTTGTGTTGCGCGGTCTCCTCCCGGAAGCGATAGGCCTCCAGCGATGCCGTCCGCGCGCTCGGCACCCCCGTTCCCGTGTCATCGCAAATTGCCCGGGCGCCCCGGCTGCCACCACCATGGCGAATGTAGAAATCGAGCGCTGCCAGAACGGCTTCGGAGACCAGCGCCATCTGTTGCCATTGCAGGACGCGTCCGGCCTCGGACGGCTTTGCGATGGCGATGCCTTGAGCGCTGATCTCCTCGTTCAGCTCCTGCGCCGCGCGCAGCGCCTCGGCGATCTCTCCGGGGCGGCAGATGATCCCGGCCGTGTCACTCATCCGGGACTGGACGCTTTCCCGGACCGAGGACAGGTCGCATTGGCTCTCCGGTTGCAGAACCGTACGGATCTCGTCCACGGCCCGTTCGAGCGGCAGGTCGATACCGGCAAACCCGGCGTCCTCCGCTGTTCCGCTGCCAGCCACATGTTCGGCCACGCGGGTTCCGAAGACCTGACCGGCATTCAGCGCCGAGCCGCCCGGACGCGTCACTCCATGCGTCCCCGCAGCCTCGCCGACAGCATAGAGTCCGGGCAGATTGCTCCGCCCCCAGGAATCGACTGCGATGCCGCCGTTCATATGCTGGTTGTTGACGGCGAATTCGAGGGGATCGGCGGCAATGTCGACTTTGTAGCGCCGATAGAGCTCGATCGCGAGCGGGTTCATGTGGCGCAACCGGTCGATCGGCAGGTCCTGATTTGCCCCTGCCGTGCCGAGATAGGCGCGCACATCCGGGTCCAACCGGTCGAGGCTGAAAGGCTGGTCGCCCGGCACCGGGAGAGGATTGCGGTTGAAATCCATGAAGACCTTTCGGCCGGCCTCGCCCTCGCGGAAGATGGCGAGGTCAACGAGGCTGGAACCGAATTCGAGCATCCGGGTCGCGTGGAAGGGCCACTGGTAGCCCTTCCGGAAGACGTTGGAGGCCAGCTCCCGGGTCGTCCGGAAATAGTCGCCGAGGAAATGGTGCTCCGTGCCAACGGCATCGCGCGAATAGATATGCGGGATGCTTTGCACATAGGTGCCCGACAGGTTCCAGGGGAAGCCCTCCCGGCGGGTGCCGATGCCGAACTGGCTCTCGGTGATGTTGACCAGTTCGACGCCTGCCTCCAGCGCCATCCCGAGAGACCCGAAACAACCATTGGGGAAGACGCTGTCGCGGTAAAGCTCCCCCGGTCCTCCGGCGGCCAGCACAAGGGTCTTACAGCGAAACAGCACGAGGCCGAGCGGGTTCGCCTCCGTCCGGTCCCTGGGGCGCAGGGCAAGCAGGCCCGCGACTGCTCCGGTTCCGTCCTTGAGGATCTTGACGCCCGTCGTCTGGTTGAAGAAGGGAATGCCAAGGCGGAGCGTTTCCTGCGCGAGGACCTGAACCATGAGCCGCGATGTCCTCGGCCCGCAGCTCGTCGCGCGGCCCGTCTCGTCATGATCGGTCTGATACCGCAGGGTCCCGCCCAGCCGGTCCTGCGGGATCGGCAGGCCGAGAAATTGCAGCGAGGCCATGGCGCGCGGCGACCCGACCGCTTCGATATAGGCGGTGTCCTCGTCCATCGCGCCGCCGGCCCGAAGCGCTTCGGCCATGGCGCGGAAATCATCCCCCCGATCGGATGTATTGGCTGTGTGCAGGGTCTGCTTGTCAGACCCCGAACAGGCCGATGTGCCACCCCAGGCGCTCTGGCTCACGATGATGACGTCGCCTGTCCGCCGTTTCAGTTCGACCGCGCTGCGCAACCCCGCTGCGCCGCTTCCGACAATGACACAGCCGCTCCGGCAGACTGGAATCTCATACCCCTTGCAGGTCAGCATGTCCGTGATGCCGGGATCGGACTGAAGCCGCGGCATCACGACATCGGTGAGCGCGTCGAGAATTTCCTGCGAGACCTTGGATGTCATGGCGGTGCCTCCGAGTTATCCGGACGCACGGCCCGGTTCGACGAAAGAGCGGTGCGGCGCGGCGTTGCCCTGTGTGAATGGCGTCTTCGTTTGCCGCTGTCTATCCGGGAGCGAAGCGAGAGGGAGAGGGGCTTTGTCGCATGAAACGGTTGAGATTGTTCATGTCGTGAGGCCAGCGTGACAGGTGCTCTCTGCGAGTGGCGGGGACCCCAAGACGAACCAGGTCGCAAACTGATCGTCTTGCATTCCAAGCTTGAAGCAGCGATTTTTCGGCGGTTTGATTGGCAGGGGCAGCAGGGTTCGAACCCGCGACCTACGGTTTTGGAGACCGTCGCTCTACCAGCTGAGCTATACCCCTAAGGCTTGCGTTTTCTATGGATTCGGATCGGGGGCGTCAAGCCGATTGCATGAGTTAAATTCCGAGCCACCTCCGTCTTGTCGCGAAGGGGTCAGAAGGTTGATCGGAATGTCAGACCGAACGGCTGCTCCTCGTCATATTCCGCGCCGTCCGTATCGGTTGCTTGGTTCGTCTCGAACCGCCCGATTGCGGTGTCAAACCCTGCAGCGATACCGCAGTAACCCCGCCAGTTGCGGGAATCGTCGCGTTTTCCGACCGGGGGCGTCTCGTTGGAGACCGATCACGCCAAGCCGATATCGAAGACCAAAAACGTCTCGACCTCCGGTTGTCTGGGGGCCGACAGAACCAGGTCGCTGCGGATCTGGCTGGTTTCGCCAGAGATGGTGCGAAAAGCCAGAGGCACTCCTTGATCTGTTTGCGCTCGTCGCCTCAGAGGTCAGATATATCAGGAGTAAATTGTACCGCCGTTAATGTCCAAACAGGCGCCGGTGATGAAGGACGCGTCTTCGGATGCCAGGAAGGCGATCAGATCGGCGACTTCATCTGCCGTTCCTTCGCGCTTCATTAAGCTTGCTTCGGCGATTCTTGCTCGGGTTTCCGGCTTGGTGAACATGTTGTGGAAATCGGTATCGATCAGTCCGGGACACACCGCGTTGACCCGTATTTCCGGGCCAAGTTCCTTTGCCATACCGCGCGCCATTGCCATGATCGCACCCTTTGCCGTTCCATAGGCGATCGCCCCGTGACCACCGCCGTCGCGACCGGCCTGAGAGGCGAGCAGCGTGACCGATCCGCCATCGGGGATGAATGGAAGCGCTGCCCGGACAAGCAGCATCGCCGAGGTGACATTCACATCGAGGACCGCCTGCCAATGTTCGACCGTCATCTCTGGCAGTGTTTTCCGAGCCAGAAGCCCACCGGTATTGGGAACGACGATGTCGATCCGGCCCCATTCAGCAACGGCTTTTTCAGCAAAGGCTTGGACGGCGTCGGGTTGGGTCATGTCCCCATGCATCGCGAAGGCGCGGCCTCCGGCCTCGGTGATTTCCGCGACCGTCCGTTGCGCACCTTCCGCGCTTTCAAAGTAGTTGATCGCCACCGCGCACCCTTCATGGGCGAGTTTCACGGCGCAGGCACGTCCGATATCCCGTCCGGCCCCAGTGACGACAGCAACCTTGCCCTTGAGTTTCATCGGTGTCTCCGTGCCTCCATGGCGTTGGAACGTATCAGTTCACGAAATTGCTGGCGCAAACATCCCTGGGTGGCCTCGTGAGCCTGCAGGACTGCTCGAACCAAACACTGGTTGGCAGGGAAGAACAACCGTTGCCTGTCTCTTGTCAAACCTCTTCGTGACGTAACTCTGGCACGACATGCTGCATAAAAGGACCATCGTCCCGAACAGTCTTGAGGGGAATGAAAGTAACAAATATTGACAAATAATATTCAATATTGTAGGCAGCAGGTTAGACCCACATAAAGATGGCAAAGGCGGAAACTGTGATTGGTTTGGTGGAGGATACCCGACATAAGCTGATGCAGGTCAGCACGGCGACACTTACAACGGCACTGTTCAAACGCGGTTTTCGAAATGTCTTCCTACAGGGACTTTGCAGATTGAAGCCGGGGGAAAACATGGTCGGCGGCGCGTTTACGCTGCGGTACATTCCGGCCCGAGAAGACCTCGATGTGTTGGCATCTTTTGAAGACCACTCGCATGCACAGCGAAAAGGGGTCGAAGAATGTCCCGACGGCGCAGTTTTTGTCATAGATTCTCGCGGAGACGCGAGTGCCGCTTCGGCCGGCTGCATTCTCGCCGCCCGACTGCAAGCCCGCGGGTGTCGCGGCATCGTCACCGATGGCGGCTTCCGCGACACGCCCGATATTGCTGCCCTGGGCATGCCGGCCTTTCATTCACGGCCAAGCGCACCAACCAATCTCATCAAGCACCATGCCGTCGCGATAAACGACCCGATCGCCTGTGGCGGTGTGTCGGTTTTCCCGGGAGACGTGATGGTTGCTGACAATGAAGGTGTGGTGTGTATCCCGAGACATCTGGCGGACGACGTGGCTGGCGAAGCGGCGGAGATGACCCAGTTCGAGGATTTTGTCCTTGAGATGGTGAAGGAGGGCGCGTCGATTTTCGGCCTCTATCCACCAACCGATCCTGAGACGATGACCTTGTTTTCCGAGTGGAAACGAAACCGAAAAACCTAGGTTTGCTTGCGCAACCGATCTGAGCGTTTCCTGGTCCGGTCAGCGGGTGCATTTTGCGCGGCAGATGGGCCATACCGGTCACCGAGCCCCAAGAGAGCCTGTTCCGGGGAGCGGCCCCCTGCAATCAGGCAGGTATTTGTATCCGGACCCCTGATACGATCGTCCGGACAGCCCCGAGAAAAACGATCCTGTCGCAATCGTGCATCCGCATGGAGCCGCCGAACAGGATCCCGAAAAGATCTGGGACATAAAGCGCACGTCGCGTGTGTTGGCCGACCTGGCTGGGCGCGGCGGACAGGGCAGGGGCAGCGCCTCAGGGCGCGGAGGCATTGGCGACGTGATTGGTCCATTTCAGGATGGACACGCCGGGATGTTCGTCGAAGACCGCTTCGATCACGGTTGGATCCACCGATCCCTCGTCGGCCAGCCGCACCTGGAGGCACCCATTGTTGGCAAAGCTCACGTGTTTGAGTTGCAGCCCGACCCGGTCGAGATCAGCGCAGAGATCCAGCCCCTGGCTCGTTCCGTTCGTCTCAAGAAGGATTTCGAAGGATAATTTCCAGGTCCCGAAGGTCTTGCGTGCGAAGCGAATATCCTCGACCGGAACGGGCGAGGAAATGGTGCTCGAAGAGCGGGCGCTGTCGGTGTCCGGATTGGGCATGCCGCCCTCCTGTTCTTTCATGTGGCCTGACGCATCGACTGGCCGATGCGCATTTGCGGATGGGTCCGGGTCAGCGGGTCGACGTCCAGTCCAGCACGATCTTGCCGGATTGCCCGCTCTTCATGGTCTCGAAGCCTTCCCGGAAATTGGCGACATCGAAGCGATGGGTGATCACCCGGGACACGTCCAGACCGTTCTGCAACATGGCGATCATCTTGTACCATGTCTCGAACATTTCGCGGCCATAGACCCCCTTGAGGGTGATCGCCTTGAAGACGATCTGGCTCCAGTCCACCGGAGATTTGCCCGGCGGGATGCCAAGCAGCGCGATCTTGCCGCCCATCACCAGCGCATCGACCATCTGGTCCAGTGCCGCCTGGCTGCCAGACATTTCCAACCCGACATCGAAGCCCTGCGCAAGGCCGAGCTCGTGCATCACGTCCTTCAGATCCTCGCGGCTCACGTCGATCGTTCGCAGCCTCGGCTCGACGGCGGTGGCCAGCGCCAGCCGGTCCGGATTTATATCAGTGATCGCCACGTGCCGTGCGCCGGCATGAACGGCCACCGCGCCCGCCATGATCCCGATTGGCCCGGCGCCGGTGATCAGCACGTCCTCGCCCAGCAGCGGAAAGCTCAAAGCCGTGTGCACGGCATTGCCCAGAGGGTCGAGAATGGCGCCGATCTCGTCGGGGATCTCGTCGGGCAGGGACACCACGTTGAAGGCCGGCAGGCGCAGGTAACTGGCAAATGCGCCCTGGATATTGACGCCGATGCCGCGCGTGCCGGGATCAAGATGGAACTTGCCGGCGCGGCTCTGGCGGCTGTCGGCGGTCACGACATGGCCTTCGCCCGAACATCGCTGGCCGATCCTGAGGCCCGTCACATCACGCCCCAACTCGACGATCTCGCCAGCGAATTCATGCCCCGTAATCAGCCCCAGCGGCACGGTGTGCGCGGCCCAGTCATCCCAGTTCCAGATATGGATATCCGTGCCGCAAATGCCAGTCTTGTTGATCTTGATCAGCACGTCATCCGGCCCGATCTCCGGAACCGGCGCCTCGATCTGCCACAACCCCTCGCGCGGCTCGGTCTTGGCCAAAGCGATCATCATGTTGGAGTGTTGTGCCATCAGATCACCCCCAATTTCCTGCCGACCCGCCCGAAGGCGTCGAGCGCGCGATCCAGTTCGTCACGGCTGAGGGCTGCGTTCATCTGTGTGCGGATGCGCGCCTTGCCACGCGGAACGACCGGGAAGAAGAAGCCTGAGACATAGACACCCTGCTCGAAGAGCCCGCTCGCCATAGCCTGTGCCAACCGCGCATCGCCCAGCATGACGGGGATGATCGGATGCTCGCCCTCCAGAAGCTCGAAGCCGAGCGCGGTGAGTCCGGCGCGCCAGTAGCTGGCATTGTCAAAGAGCCGGGCGCGCAGATCTGAGCCGTCCTCGACCAGCCGGATCGCCTCGATCCCGGCGGCGGCAATGGCCGGCGGCAGGGAGTTGGAGAAGAGATAGGGCCGCGCGCGCTGGCGCAGCAGGTCGATCACCGGCTGCGGCCCGGCGATATAGCCGCCAATCGAGCCGCCAAGTGCCTTGCCCAGCGTACCTGTGACAATATCGACCTCCACCCCGAAATGCTCTGCCGTGCCGGCGCCGGTCGGCCCCATGAAGCCGGTCGAGTGGCAGTCATCGACCATGGTTACGGCGTCATATTGTGCCGCCAGCGCGGTGATCTCCGGCAGTTTGGCGAGATAGCCATCCATCGAGAAGACCCCGTCCGTGGCGATCATGATGTTGCGCGCGCCCTCGTCGCGCGCCTGTTTCAGCTGAGCTTCCAGATCCCCCATGTCGCTATTGGCGTAGCGATACCGCCGCGCCTTGCACAGGCGAATGCCGTCAATGATCGAGGCGTGGTTGAGCGCGTCGGACACGATCGCGTCCTCGGGGCCAAGCAGCGGCTCGAACAGCCCGCCATTGGCGTCGAAACAGGCGGCGAAGAGGATCGAATCCGCCTTGCCGAGAAACTGTGCCAGCCGCTGCTCCAGCGCCCGATGCAGATCCTGCGTGCCGCAGATGAAGCGCACCGAAGCCATGCCGAAACCGCGCGTGTCCATCGCCGTCTTCGCCGCCCGGATCAGGTCCGGATGGTCGGCGAGGCCGAGATAGTTGTTGGCGCAGAGATTGATCAACTCGCCCGCGCCGACCCGGATCGTGCCGCCCTGCGGCGACGCGATCTCGCGCTCCCGCTTCATCAGGCCCTCGGCCTCGATCTCGGCCAGGGTGTCGTTCACATGGGACAGGAATCGGTGTGACATGGCAGCCTCCATTTGTCCGACATCTATCATATCGGAGGCGCGTGCGAAATCACGGATTTCCGTCAAAACGGACGAAATCCGAAATAGTGGACGAGTTTTGCCAATTTGGGGTACCTATCGAAGGCGATATTGGCGTGGCGATGTTGACAGCGTGCGGTTGAAACCGCAGATGTCCGATATGGCGGATGACGACACCCATATACTGGATCAACTCCCGGCGCGGCTCAAAAAACTGCGGCAGGGCAGGGGGCTGTCGCTGGAAGCGGTTTCGAAACTCTCGGGTGTGTCGCGCTCCATGCTCAGCCAGATCGAGCGCGGCGAGAGCAGCCCGACCGTTGCCACGTTGTGGAATCTGACCCGGGCGCTGCAAGTCGATTTTGCCGGGCTGCTCGATGAGGATGCGAGTGGGCGGGAGATCGACATCCTGCGCGCCGATGACACGCCCTCGCTCAATCCCCGGGGGGCGGGCTGCGTGATCAATATCCTGTCGCCGCCGGACGATGTCGGGCGGCATGAGATCTACGATCTCCACTTTGCCGCCGGTGGCTGCCTCGACAGCGCGCCGCACAGCCCCGGGACGCGCGAGCATATCACGGTGCTGACGGGGGCGGTCACGCTGACCTGCGACGCGGAGGAGGCGGAGATCGGCGAAGGCGACAGCGCCCGGTATCCCGCCGATGTGCCGCACCGGATCGAGGCCGGATCAGCGGCGCATGTCTTCATGATCGTCATGCGGGATGGGGTCTGAGACATGCGGTGAGGATCGCCCCTCGCGCTGGCAGGAGAAAATGCTGTCGGAGCGTTCTGCCTTTTGCATGACCTTGTCGGTCTTGTTGCCTGTCTGGAGGCTGACCCCGGCTTTTCATGGCCAAATTCGCCCTTGTTGAAACGGCGGGAGTGCACTACTTCGGTCGCACCTCGGGGTGCTCTGTGAGCTGAGATGCATATCGCGAACCCGTTGAACCTGAACCGGTTAGAACCGGCGGAGGAAAGGTCGACATTCCCAGGCCGTCCGAACTCCGCCCACAACCCAAGGAGTTTGCCATGAAGGCGCTTCCTCTTGTTGCGGGCCTGTTGTTTGCCACATCCGCTGTGGCCGAAACCCCCGTACTGACAGTTTACGCCCCCGATTACTTCGCCTCCGAATGGGGCCCCGGTCCCGGCATCGAGGCGGCCTTCGAAGCCAGATGCGGATGCGACCTGGTCTACAAGACCGGCGAGCTTCTGCCGCGCCTGCTGCTGGAAGGTGAACGGACCGAGGCCGACGTGGCCATCGGCTTCAATTCCGATATCACCAAGAAGGCGCGCGAGAGCGGGCTTTTCGCGCCGCACGGGTTGGATGTCTCGGGACTGACCCTGCCCATCGAATGGTCGGACGACACGTTCCTGCCGTTCAACTACGGCCAAACGGCCTTCATCTATGACAACACCAAGGTCTCCGAGCCGCCGGCGAGTTTCGATGCGCTGCTGGACGCGCCGGACGAACTGCGTCTGGTGATCCAGGATCCGCGCAGCTCGATCTCCGGCCTGGCGCTGGTGCTCTGGGTGAACCATGTCTATGGCGACAAGTCCGCCGAGGCCTGGACGAAGCTGGCGCCAAAGATCGTCACCGTGACCAAGGGCTGGTCTGAAAGCTACGGCATGTTCACCGATGGCGAAGCCGACATGGTGCTGAGCTACACGACCTCGCCGGCCTATCACATCATCGCCGAAGAGGATCTGACCAAATCGGCAGCGATCTTCGAGGAAGGCCATTACTTCATGGTCGAACTGGCGGCAAAGCTCGCCAGAACGGATAACGAGGATCTCGCCGACCAGTTCATGGCCTTCATCCTCACCGAGGAGTTCCAGTCGATGATCCCGACCTCGAACTGGTCCTTCCCGGCCGCGTTGGCCGAAGAGAAATGGCCTGAAGGGTTCCGCGAGTTGCCGCGTCCGGAAAAGGTGCTGTTCTACACCGAGGACGAGGCTGCATCCCTGCGTGACGAGGCCATCGAGGCATGGCGCAGCGCGCTCTCCCAGTAAGCGCGGCGCTCGTGGTTGCGGGGATGGTTGTCCTCCCCGTGGCTGCGGTGCTCTGGCGCGGCGGCGGACCGGGTACGCTCGGGCCGGCCGACTGGGCCGCCTTGCGATTCACGCTCTGGCAGGCGGCGCTCTCCGCCGGACTGTCGGTGGCGCTGGCCATCCCCGTGGCCCGCGCCCTCTCCCGCCGCCGCTTTCCCGGCCGTTCGGGCCTTGTCGCCCTGATGGGCGCACCTTTCATCCTGCCGGTCATCGTCGCGATCCTGGGGTTGCTGGCGGTCTTTGGCGGCAACGGGCTGGTCAATCGGATCGGCGCGCCGCTCGGCCTGCCGCGACTGGATATCTACGGCTATCACGGCGTGATCCTCGCCCATGTCTTCTTCAACCTGCCGCTCGCCGTGCGGCTGCTGCTGCAAGGCTGGCTGGCGATCCCGGCCGAACGGTTTCGCCTTGCCGCCTCCCTCGACGCACCGGTCTGGCGGGTGCTTGAACGGCCGATGCTGCGCCGGGTCTGCCCGGGGACCTTCGGCGTGATCTTCGTGATCTGCCTTGGCTCTTTCGCGGTCGCCCTCACGCTGGGGGGCGGGCCGCGGGCGACAACCGTGGAGCTGGCGATCTACCAGGCCTTCCGCTTCGATTTCGACCTTGGAAAGGCCGCGACCCTCGCAGCCCTGCAACTCTGCCTCGGCCTCGGCGCCGGAGCCTTGGCCCTGCGCCTCGCGCCAAGTGACGGGTTTGGCAACGGGCTCGACCGCTTGACCGACCGCTGGGACGGGCGCGGCAAACTTGCCCGATGCGTCGACGCCCTCTGGATCCTGCTCGCTGCCACTTTCCTGCTCACACCGCTCGCCGCTGTCGGCCTGGCTGGCCTGCCAGGGCTGTCCGAGATGCCGCCCGAAGTCTGGTCCGCTGCCGCCCGCTCGCTGGCTCTCGCGCTCGGCGCCACCGCTGTGACACTCGCCCTCGCTCTGCCGCTTCTCTCGGCACCGGGCGAGGTTGCGGCGCTGCTGGGCATCTCGGTCAGCGGCCTTGTGCTCGGCACCGGGTATTTCCTGCTGGTGCAACCCCTCATCCGGCCCGCCGAAGTGGCTTTCCCGGTGACGATGCTGGTAAATGCGCTGATGGCGCTGCCCTTTGTCATCCGTATCCTGCGCCCCGGGCTGGAGGCCGCGCGCGCCGATTACGGCCGCCTTGCCGCGGCACTCGGGCTCACTGGCTGGCGGCTCTGGCGCATTGTCTACCTGCCGCGCCTGCGCCGGCCGATGGGCTTTGCGGCCGGCCTGACGGCGGCGTTGTCGATGGGCGACCTGGGCGTCATCACGCTCTTTGCCGATGGCGACACGGCGACATTGCCGTTACAGGTCTATCGCCTGATGGGGAGCTACCAGATGGAGGCGGCCCGTGCGGCGGCGCTGCTGCTGTTGGTGGTCAGCCTCGGGTTGTTCTGGGGATTTGACCGGGGAGGGCGGGCCAATGCTGCGGTTTGACGAGATGCATGTACGGCAGGGGGGCTTCGATCTCAGGGCCGATATCACCATTCCGGCAGGTATCACCGCGCTGATTGGGCCCTCAGGCGCCGGGAAATCCACACTGCTCAACGTGATTGCGGGTTTCGTTCCCGCGACCAGCGGGCGGGTCCTTTGGCGCGACGCAGAGATCACGGCGCTCGCGCCCGCGCAGCGGCCTGTCGCGATGCTGTTTCAGGACAACAACCTCTTTGCCCATCTGAGCGTGGCCGAAAATCTTGCGCTGGCGCTGACCCGCAAACGTCCCACCGCGCAAGAGCGCGCACGGATGGAGACCGCGCTGGAGCGTGTCGGCTTGCCCGGCTATGGCGCGCGCAAGCCGGCCGAGCTGTCGGGCGGCCAGCAGAGCCGCGTGGCGCTGGCACGGGTGCTGTTGCAGTCTCGCCCGCTGATGTTGCTCGACGAGCCTTTTGCAGCGCTCGGCCCGGCCCTGAAAATCGAGATGCTGGACCTCGTCGCCGAGATGGCCCGCGAGGACGGGCTTCAGGTTCTCATGGTGAGCCATGATCCGCAGGATGCCCTGCGCATTGCCAGCTTGTCCGCCGTTGTGGCGGATGGCGCCGTCGCCGCTCCCGAAGCCACCGCCGGTCTTCTGCAAAGCCCGCCCCCTGCGCTCGCTCGCTATCTGGGACGCCGTGCCGTGGAGTGACGCGCACCGGGTGTCCGTGCGGCGCAGGAGCGGGGCTCGATCCCGCGCGCCGCTCAATCCGTGGTATCGATAAACCCGTCGGATTGTCGGCTCCAGAAGCTTGCGTAGAGCCCCGATCGACTCTTCAGCTCCTCATGCGTGCCCTGCTCGACGATCCTGCCGCGATCCATGACGATGATCCGGTCCATCCGTGCAATTGTCGATAACCGGTGGGCGATCGCGATCACGGTCTTGTCCTGCATCACCTCGATCAGCGAGTGCTGGATCTCTGTCTCCACCTCGCTATCGAGCGCGCTTGTTGCCTCGTCGAGGATCAGGATCGGTGCATCCTTGAGGATGACCCGCGCCAGCGCAACCCGCTGACGCTGGCCGCCGGAGAGCTTCACGCCGCGCTCGCCCACATGCGCGTCATACCCGGCGCGGCCCTTGTTGTCGCGCAGGCCCGTGATGAAGTCATGCGCGCGGGCTTTGGTGGTCACGGCCTTGAGCATCTCGTCGCTGACATCCGTCCGACCGAGAAGGATGTTGTCCTTGACGGAGCGGTTCAGCAGCGCGGCCTGTTGGGCGACCATCCCGATGGCAGCGCGCAGGCTGTCCTGATCGACCTCGCGAATGTCCTGGCCATCGATCCGGATCCGGCCTTCCTCGGCCTCGAAGAACCGCAGGAGAAGGTTCACCAGCGTCGATTTTCCGGACCCGGACCGGCCGACCAGCCCGATCTTTTCACCGGGTCGGATCGTGAGGGAAATCCCGTCCAGCCCACCGGCGCCGAGCCCGTAATGGTGGTGCAGATCCTCGATCTCGATGACGCCATCTCCGACGACCAGTTCGACGTCGCTCTCGTTCGGGATCGCGATGGGTTGGCCGATGGTCTGAAGCGCCTCGCGCAGCGACCCGATGCGCATGAAGAGCCACCAGATCGAGTCGAGGACCCAGTCGGCCATGGTGGTGATCCGGAGCGACAGCGCGATGGCCGAGGAGACGAGGCCGATCGAGGCGGCCTCGGTCGACCAGAGCCAGATGCCATATCCGACAAAACCGACCATCACGATGGCTTCGAGCATGATCAGGGTCGTGCGCAGGGCGATGCCGATCTGACGGGTTCTGAACAGCGCCTGCCGCGTGGCTTCGAGGGAGGCGTGTTGCTCCCGCGCGATCTGGTCCCGCGGGGCGAAGAGCTTCAGCGTGTCGAAATTCGAGAATCCGTCGACCACCGTTCCGTAGAGCGCCGATTTTGCCGATTGGAAATCATGCTGGGCGTCTACCATCCGGGGCATCACCCGGATCAGCACGACCATGTAGAGGCCAAGCCAGAGCAGAAGCGGAAGGGCCAGCCAGATCTCGGTGCCGGCCATCAGCACGACAACGCCGATCATGTAGACCAACCCGTAGGCGACGGTGTTGAGCGCCGAGTGAATTGCATCGGAAACGTGGTTGCCGATATCGACGAGCCGCCCTGAGGTTCGACCTGACAGGTCCTCCTGGAACCAGCCGACCGACTGACGGATCAGGTGATCAAAGGCGCGCCACCGCACGAGGTTTGCGACGTTGCAGCTGAAAGAAATGTCGTTGATCGCGAGGCGCAGGAATTGCGCGAAGGGCCGCAGCAAAAGGACGACCAGTCCCGCGAGAAGCAGGTTCTTCCCTTGTTCCTTCCAGAGGTGTTCCGGCGAGGTCGAGGCCAGGATATCGACAACCTTCCCGGCATATTGGATCAGCCAGACCTCGACGCTGGCCGCGAGAGCCGTCACCAGAACGCTGGCGAGGAGGATCCGTCGCATCGGCCACATATGCGCCCTCAGATAAGGCCAGATCTCGCTATGCGGAGTCGCGTCCGACAGGTCGTAGGGATCGAAAACGTTGAGAAAGAAACGGGTTACCCGCTCATAGAGACCTGCCATCCGAGTTTCTCCGCTTCGCGATCCGGACGGAAACATTACCGCAACCATCACTCTTCATTCACTGTCGGTCCGGCCGACAGGTCTGTCAAATCTCAAGTTGAACAGGATCGAAGCTCTTCTTTCTGCCCAGTGACGACGCACCCAAATGCGAGCTGTGTCCCTCTGCGAGATCACCATCGGTCGCCCCTGGATGATGCGAAGCTCGCGAGCCGTTTCCAAGCGTCCACCTGGCCGCTCCATACTGCCTGGCCCGCTTTTGCGGTCACGTTCGCGCACATGGCCCGGGGCATCAGTCAAACCGGACAAACCGGAGGGCAGGGAAACCTGTCAGAGATCCTCCCTCTGTTCTCCGAGGTCAGAGACCCACGTCGTCGTGGTTGCGAAAAAAGGAAACATCGACGGATTTTCTATGAAAGGCAGGAGAGGTTCCTGACCATTCAGCCCGAAACATTGATTTTCATTTGATTTTGATGTATAATTTAAGGGTGTTTTCGGCAGGGGGCCGAAAGCGGTTTTCCAAATTATCGCCCAGAAGGAGGGTGTTCAAGAAACTCGGCGGCGCTCTGCGTGGCCGATATTTGGTCGTTTTTGCTTTTTGCGAAACACATTTTGGTCTGATCTGATCGCTCAGCCCAATTGGCGGCCTAACTGTTTGAGAAATTTTTTTTGCATGGGGTCGCATGGCCTGAAGGGGTAAAAACAATGAAAAACCATCGAATTTTTTATACTGCAGCAATGGTCGCCGTTTTCGGGGTCGGCGTGGCCGGAAATGCAACAGCCCAGGGGGCGCTGGACAAATGCACAGTTGAATTTGCGAGGAGCAGCATTGCGGCTGGAACACCGGATGTATTGTGTGGCTGCACGGGCATTACGCGCGGGGCCCTCTCCTATATCCAGAAACGCGACGATTTCCTCGTCCTGCTGACCGGCTACGAAGCGTCCTGCCCAGGGCTTGGCTCGGTGCTTGGTGACCTTCCGACCGCAACAATTCCCACCCTTGGGCTGGATCGGGGCGGTTCGGACGAGCGTGTTCGCTCCCGCGGGGGGCAAACGCAAACCGAGACCGTCGTAGCGGAGGTGCAGTCAACGCCTCAAGAGGCGCCGACGACGACCCAGGAGGCGGTCCCGGAAGACGATCCGACTCCAGTGGATGTCGTCGACGAGCCGAATGACGATCCCAAGAAGAAGCACAGCAAGAAAAAGCGCGGCGAGCGCGATCGCAAGTCGGACCGTGACCAAAAAGGCGGAAAGGGCCAGAAGGGCGACCGCGACCGCAAAGGCGGAAAGGATCAAAAGTCCGACCGTGACCGCAAGGGCGGACAGGACCAGAAGGCCGACCGTGATCGCAAGGGCGGAAAAGGCCAGAAGTCCGACCGTGATCGCAAGGGCGGAAAAGGCCAGAAGGCCGACCGTGACCGCAAGGGCGGACAGGACCAGAAGGTCGACCGTGACCGCAAGGGCGGACAGGACCAGAAGGCCGACCGTGACCGCAAGGGCGGACAGGACCAGAAGGCCGACCGCGACCGCAAGGGCGGGCCGGACCAGAAGGCCGAGACCGCGACCGCAAAGGCGGACAGGACCAGAAGGTAGAAAAGGTTCCGCAGAAGCAGCCAGAGCCCGGCAGTCACCCGAGCTGAGATCCCTTTGGATCCAGCCAGGGGAGGAGGCCTTAGGCGTCATCCCTGCCGGATGATACGCGCGTAGATCTGAAGGTGGGGTGCTTAGGACCCGCGACGCTGACACATGCATGAGAAATGTCGCCCGACCATCGGTCGGGCGCATTGTTCGCGAAGACGATCACGCTGGCGACGGATCGCCTCGGAGCGGTCACTTTTCATAGAGGTAGACAGTTTTCTTCTCCAGATATTGCTCGAGGCCGAACTTACCGTCCTCGCCGCCCATTCCGGACTGTTTCCACCCGTTGTGAAAGCCTTGATGCTGCTCTCCCATCGCGCGGTTGACGTAGAGTTCTCCGGCTTCCATCTCGTTGATGAATTTCTGGATATTCGCGTGGTCACGGGAATAGAAATACGCCGCCAACCCGTAAATGCTGTCCGAGGCATACCCGATCGCTTCGTCCAGGGTCCGGAAGGTCACGATGGGCAGGACCGGACCGAAGGTTTCCTCCTTGATCGCGACATTGTCATGCGTGGTCTTCAGGATGGTCGGTTCATACCAGAAGCCGCCCTCGAACCCCTCGACCGTGGCGCGCTTGCCCCCCGTGACGAGTTCGCCCCCTTGTTTCAGGCTTTCCTGAACGATGGAGTCGATATTCTCGATCTCGCTGGCATTGACCTTGGGGCTCAGCGTCGTGTCCGGATCGAGCGGGTCGCCGATCCTGAGCGCTTCGACCCGGGGCAGGAACAGCGCCATGAACTCCTCGGCGATCGCTTCGTGCAGATACACGCGCTCCGCACAGGTGCAGACCTGGCCGCAATTGGTAAAACGCGCGCCGACAAGGATATCGGCGGCCTTCTCAAGGTCGGCGTCATCCATGACGATAAACGGCGCTTTGCCGCCAAGCTCCAGCATGACCGGGATCATGTGTTTGCCGGCGGACTGGTAGATCTGCTTGCCGGCAAAAGTCGAACCCGTCATCGTGATCATCGCGGTATGCGGGCTCTCGCACAGGTAGTTGCCGATCACCGATCCCTTGCCGTTGATGATGTTCAGAACCCCGGGCGGGATGCCGGCGGCATTGGCGATCTCGCCCAGCAGGGTCGTTGCAAGCGGCGTTTCCTGTGTCGGCTTGAGCACCATCGTATTGCCGGTGATCAGCGCAGGCCCGATCTTGCGGCCGGCCAGGGCGACGGGAAAGTTCCACGCGGTGATGGCGACAACCACGCCGCGCGGCACCTTGTGGATATAGATCTTCTCGTCCCTGTTGTCCGAGGGGAGGATGTCGCCTTCGAGTGTCAGGGCATTGTCACAGGCATAGTCGATGAAGCTCGCGGCGGCGCCAACATCAATCCGGGCCAGGTCCAGAACCTTGCCCTGTTCCAGTGTGACCAACCGGGACAGGTCTTCGAGATGATCCCGGATTCCCTGCGCGAACCTGCGCAGAATGGCCTGACGCGCGCGCGCGGGCGTTGCGGCCCAATCCTTTTGCGCAGCCTTGGCCGCAAGGAGGGCCCTCTCCGCTTCGCTGACGGGGGAGGCCGGAATCTGACCGATCACGTGCCCCGTGGCCGGGTTCAGGATCTTGATCGCCTCGCCCTCTGGCGCTTCGACAAAGGACCCGTTGATGAAGTTCACGTTGTTTCTGATGTCCATGTGACCAGATTCCTTCAAGCCGCCAGATCTTCGGCGGCGGTCAGTTTGTCCCAATCGAAGACGACGCCGATACCGGGCGTGTCGGGGGCAACGGCAAGGCTGTCCTCCAGCACGACAGGGCGCGTTGTGTAGCGGTCGATCGGGAAAGAATGCAGCTCGACCCAGCCCGCATTGGGCTGTGCCGAGACCAGCGAAATATGTAGTTCCTGCATGCCATGCGAACAGACGGGCACGCCATGTTTGCGCGACAGCTCCGCCACCTGCAGCCAGCCGGTGATGCCGCCACAATTGGAGGCGTCTGGCTGCACGAAGGAGAGGCGGGCCTGGTCGAAGGCATATTCGAACTCGTGGATCGTGTGCAGGTTCTCGCCCATGGCCAGCGGCATGCCGGTTTGCTCGGCGATCCGGGCAAAGCCCTTGTAATCGTCGGGAATGGTCGGCTCCTCGAACCAGAGAAGATCATAGGGTTTGAACGCATGCGCTGCCTCGATGGCCTGCTCGACGCTCATCGAGTAGTTTGCGTCGACCATGAAACGCCTCTCTGGCCCGATCAGCTCCCGGACGGCCGCAATCCGTTCCACGTCATCGGCGAGCCGGGGCTGACCAATCTTGATCTTCACCCCGTTCGCACCCTTCGCGAGATAACCCCGGATCGAGTCCAGCAGCTTCGGCAGCGGGAAGTTCAGGTCAATGCCGCCGAAATAGCAGTTGCAGCGGTTCGAGGCGCCGCCGGCCATCTGCCAGAGCGGCTTGTCCGCCCGTTTGCACCGCGCGTCCCAGAGCGCGATATCGACCGCCGAGATGGCGAAGGAGGCGATGCCGCCGCGCGCGACGTAATGGACATGCCATTGCATCGCCTCGTAGAGCGCCTCGATCTCGGCGCCATCCTTGCCGAGCAGGAAGGGCTTCAGGTCATGCTCGATCATGGCGAGGATCGACCAACCGCCTTTGCCGCCAGTATAGGTGTAGCCGGTGCCTTCGGAGCCGTCTTCCATGCCGATGGTGACGGTGATCAGTTCGAAATGGGAATGGTCGCCGTGCTTGGCATCGGTCAACACTTCGTCCAGTGGCACAGCGAAACGCTGTGCCCGGAGGGAGGTTATCTTAGCCATTTCAAGCCTCCTGCTTGGCGCTGACGCGCGAGACGCGAGATTGCAGGAGGATCACGACGAAGAGGAACAGGCCGCGAATAACCATCTGCCAATAGGCGGAGATGGAGATGACACCCCGTCCGTTTTCGAAGTTGAGCATGTTGAAGACAAGGCCCAGAAGCAGCGCACCCGCGACTGTCGCCGGCACGGAGCCGAGGCCCCCCGTCAGCAGCGTGCCGCCAACGACGACAGAGGCAATGGCGGAAAGCTCCCAACCGACGCCTTCAAGCGGCTGTCCCGCACCGAAGCCGGAGGCAAGGATGACGCCGGCAAGCCCCGCGCAGCCACCCGACAGGATGTAGACGAAGGCCTTGGCGCGGTTGACGGGCAGGCCCATCATCCGGGTTGCGTCCTCGCCGCCGCCGATGGCTTCAACCGTGCGGCCGATGGAGGTCTTCTCCAGCACGATCCAGAGCGCCACGGCGAGGATCGCCACGACGATGATAGACCAGGGCAGGAGGCCACCGACATTGTTCATGCCGAACTTGGTGAAGTTCGAGCCCCAGTCGACCGAGATGGTCTGCCGTCCCGAGATCACCAATGCGCCGCCCTTGGCCCCGAGCATCGTCGCCAGCGTGGCGATGAAGGGGGGGATGCGCATGGCGATGACGAAGAAGGCGTTGATGCTGCCGATGGCCATGCCAGCGAGAATGCCGCCCGGGAGTGCCACCTGGATGCCATAGGGCGACAGATAGGCGGTGCAAACGCTGGTGAAGGCCACCACGGAGCCAACCGAGAGGTCGATCCCGCCGGTCATGATGACGAAGCACATGCCGAGCGCGATGGCGATGAACATCGAGTTGTAGTTGAGGAAGGAGGAGATGTTGTAAGCGCCGGCGAAATTGTCGTAGCGCAGCGCGCCGAAGGCGATCATGACGATCAGCGCAAGCCAAACGCCCATGGATTGACCATTGCCCTGGATATAGCGGCGCAGGTCGAATGTGTTCTGGTCGAGCATCTGGGGTTACTCCTTCCGGCCTTGCTGCACATATACAGCCAGCACGATGATCCCGGCCTTGGCGATCAGCGCGACCTCGTCGGCGACGCCATTGGCGAGAAGCGTGTATTTGACGAGCTGGATGATAACCGCGCCGAGCACCGCGCCGAAGATCGGTGCCTTGCCGCCCATCAGCAGCGTGCCGCCGACGACGGCGCTGGCGATGGCGTCCAGCTCCATCAGGTTGCCGATGCGGGCGGCGTCGGAGGCGGAGTTGATCGCAACGACGATGAGTCCGGCAATGCCGGAAAGCCCCGCCGAGATCACGTAGACGCCAGTCTTCACCCGGCGTACCGGGGTTCCGGTCAGCTTCGCGGCTTTCTCGTTGCCGCCCACCGCGAGGATGCGGCGGCCGAACATCGTGCGGTTGACGATGTAGAAGAAGACGATGGCGATGACGAGCACGAGCCAACCCTGAAAGGGCAGGCCGAGGATCTTGCCGGTGCCGAGATAAGAGAAACCGGGATGAGAAAAGGTCTGCAGGTTGCCGTTTGTGAGTACCTGCGCGATGCCGCGCCCGGAAATGAAGAAGATCAGCGTGGCGATGATCGGCTGCACGCCGAGATAGGCCACGAGCATCCCGTTGAAGAGCCCGCAGAGCAGCGCGACGAGGATCGGGATGATGATCGAGGCGGCAAGCCCCAGCGTTGGATAGGCTTGCGCGAACTCGCTCAGGAAGATGAGCGGCGCCAGCGCGCCAGCCACGGCCATGACCGCGCCGACCGAGAGGTCGATCCCGGCCGTGGCGATGACCAGTGTCATGCCGACGGCGACGATGGCGATGGTCGCGACCTGGGAAATGTTCACGAAGAGCGTCTGCAATTGCAGGAAATTCGGCGTGATGGCGATATTGATCAGGAGCAGCACCGCCAATGCGATGAGGCCCCCATGCTTGGTCAGCATCTTGGCGTCGAAGCCAGGCATGGCGGGGCTCCTTTTGCCCGGAGGGGGTTGGGTGATGTCGGTCATGCTGCGGCCCCCTCATGGGACTGCGCGATGGCGCCGATCAGGCTCTCTTCGGTGATGCCCGGATTTTGCAGCTCGGAGACGGATTTGCCGTCCTGGAGCACAACGATCCGGTCTGCGCCTTCCACGAGTTCCTCGAATTCCGAGGAGATCAGCAGCACGCCGACCCCCTTCTCGACATATTCCTGGATGATCGACTGGATTTCGAACTTGGCGCCGACATCGACGCCGCGTGTCGGCTCGTCGAGGATCAGCAGGTCCGGCTCCAGCGCCAGCCAGCGCGCCAGCAGAACCTTTTGTTGATTGCCGCCCGAGAGCTCCCGGATCGGTTGTTCGATATGGGCCAGTTTGATGCCGAGCGCCTTGACGAAGTGGTTGACGATCTCCTCCTCCTTCGCCCGGTCGATGGTCCCGCCCTTCACCAGCCGCGGCAGCAGCGCCAGAGTCATGTTCTCGCGCACGGACATCTCCGGCACGATACCTTCCGCCTTGCGGTCTTCGGTCAGGAACCCGATCCCGGCGCGGATGGCTTCGGCAGGATCGGAGAAGCCGCTGCCTTTCGCGGCACTCTTCACCGAGCCGCCACGCAACCGGTCCATGGCGAAGATGGCGCGGGCGGCTTCCGTCCGGCCCGAGCCGAGAAGCCCGCCCAGCCCGACAATCTCGCCCTTGTGCACAGAGACAGAGACATCGCGCAGCATGCGGTCGGTGTGAAGGTTCGTGGCTTCCAGCAACACCTCGCCGCGTTCGCGCGCGCCACCGCCGAGTTCGGTCATGCCGGCGGCGGTGATCTCTTCGGGATCGCGGCCGAGCATGTCGGCGATCAGACCCAGCTTGGTGGTGCTGGCGATCTCCCGCACCGCCACGGTCTGGCCGTCGCGCATGATCGTGGCGCGGTCGCAGATATGGAACAGCTCGTCCAGGAAGTGAGAGATATAGATGACGGAGACGCCGCGGGCCTTCAGGCCGCGCACAACGCCGAACAGGGTCTCGACCTCGCGGTCATCGAGCGATGAGGTCGGCTCGTCCATGATCACCAGCCGCGAGTTCAGCGAAACCGCCCGCGCAATGGCCGTGAGCTGCTGGATAGCGGTGGAAAAGCTGCCGAGCGGCAGCGTCACGTCGATATGAATGCCGAAATCCGCGAGGATCTCGCGGGTCCGCTTATGCGCGGCTTTCCAGTCGATCAGGCCGAGCTTCGTTCGCGGCTCGTAGCCCATGATGACATTTTCGGTAACGGAACGGAGCGGCACGAGGCTCAGCTCCTGGTAGATCGTGGCGATCCCGTTATCCTGTGCCTCGCGGGGGGAGAGCGCGTTCCAGGGCTTCTCCTCGAAGGTGATATCGCCGGAATCCTTGCGATAGACGCCGGTCAGGATCTTGATGAGAGTGGATTTTCCGGCGCCGTTCTGGCCGATGACGGCGTGAACTTCGCCGGGGGCGATCTCAAGTTCTGCGGATGTAAGGGCAGCGACACCCGCGAAGGACTTGTTGATGCCCTGCATTTTCAGGAGCGGTTGCATCATGGGCCTTTCGCGAAAAACGCACGAGGGCCGCCCGGAGGCAGCCCTCGGCAGGGAGGAACTCAGTAGGCGCCGTCGATCAGCTCGGCCGCGTTGTCGATGGTGAAGATGCGGTCTTCAACCTTGACCCAGGGCGGGATGCTTTCGCCAGCGGCATATTTGCCCATGATCTCGCATGCCAGCGGACCGAAGAACGGCGAGGACTCTACGGTCACGCCCATCTTGCCGTCGATGATTGCCTGCAGCGCGTCGCGCGTGCCGTCGATGGACACGATGAGAACGTCTTCACCCGGCTTGCGCCCGGCCAGTTCCAGCGCCTGGATCGCACCAATCGCCATCTCGTCATTATGCGCATAGACGATGTTCACGTCCGGATGCGCCTGCAGCAGCGTTTCCATGACCTGACGGCCCATGTCGCGGGCGAAATCGCCGGTCTGCGAGGCGACGATCTCGAAGCGCGGATCCTTGACGATATTGTCGTCGAAGCCGGACTTGCGGTCATTGGCGGGCGAGGACCCGGTGGTGCCTTCAAGCTCGACGATGATGCCCTTTTCACCCTTGAAGTTCTCGATGGTCCATTCGGCGACACGCTTGCCCTGCTCGATGAAGTCCGAGCCGAGGAAGGAAACATAATGTTCGCCTGCCTTGGCGACGGCCGGGTCAACCGAGCGGTCGACGAGGAAGGTCGGGATGCCGGCGGCCTTGGCCTTCATGACGGCGGGGATGAGCGGCTTCTCTTCGCGCGGCGGCAGGAAGAGAATGTCGATGCCCTGCGCGATCATGGAATCGACATCGGCGACCTGCTTGGCGGCGGAGCCAGCGGCGTCCGTGGCGATCAGATCCCAGTTGCAGGACTCGGCGGTGTCATGGAACGACTTGGTCTCGGCGATCCGCCAGGGGTTGTTTGATTCCATCTGGCTGAAGCCAACCTTGTAGCGCTCTTTCTGCTCAAGGGGGGGCGGTTCCGCCATGGCCGACATGGTGGTCAGTCCCAAACCGAAGGCGATTGCCGTCCCCATAAGAATTCTGCGTTTCATCGAAGTTCCTCCACTGATTTTTGCGACACTGGATCCTCCCCCTGCCGCATCTGCGAACGGCTCCGGCATCCGAAACCGTCCAGTTTCACAAGGCGTTCCGAAGAGCCCCCATGATTCTCCGCACCCGTTGTCCGGACGCGCGCCTCCTCGGGTTCACGTCGGGACAGCACTGTCACCGATCGTCGTCCTGTCCGATTGCGGCCTTGGCCGCGCTGGGTTCCAGCCTCTTTTAGACATGGAAGCAAGATCTGCAGGGTGACAACGTGGTACTACCAAACTGTTCCAAAGCTAGTCGGATGAAAGCGTATACGTCAAGTTTTTTCCGACCAAGTATGAAATATTCAACATGCATAGCCTGTTTTTATTGATTTTATATCTTTTGGCTTCTAGTCTTCAGTCGTATTGTCGGACCAAAGGATAGAATTGGTGGGCCAATCGCATCACTCTCAACTCGCCGAAGCCCATCCCTCGGGCGGGCGCAGCTCTGACCCGATCATCGAGCAGATCCAGCAGCAAATCCTCTCGGGGCGGCTGCCCAACAACACCCCCCTGCCATCCGAACGCGACCTCATGGCGCAATTCTCCGCAAGTCGCACAGTGATCCGGGAAGCGGTGGCAACATTGGCCAGTCGCGGTCTTGTCGAGGCACGCCCGCGCTACCGGCCGATCGTGCGCAAACCCGGTTACGACACCGCGCTCAATTCGGTGGGATCCATCGTGCAGCTCATGTTGAAGCAACAGGGGGGCGTTGAATCACTTTTCCAGAGCCGCGTCTTCGTCGAGCGCGGCCTGGTGCGCGACGCGGCGCTTGCGGCCGATCGCGGGGACATCGCCGCCCTCAAGGAAGCACTCGCGGTCAACGCCGCCGCCCGGAAGGATTCGGAGGATTTCTTTCGGACCGACGTGGCCTTTCACGGGGTGCTCTACCGCATCCCGCGCAATCCGATCTTCGCGACACTGCACATCGCCTACACGGACTGGCTCGCGCCACATTGGAGCCAGATGGAGCGCTCGCCGGAGCGCAACGAAATCAACTATGCCAGTCACCTGGCGATTTACACCGCGATTCTCGAACGCGACCCCGACGCCGCGGAGGAGGCATTGGTCACCCACCTGACCACTGCATGGGAGCATGTGCGGGAAACGTTCGGTCCGAAATGGCGGGCCGCGCAGGAGGAGAAAACGGATGGAAAGCTTTGATCACATCGTCATCGGTGGTGGCGCGTCTGGTTGCGTGGTCGCAGCCCGTCTTGTCGAGGCCGGACACCGCGTCCTGATCCTGGAGGCGGGCTACTCCCATCACCACCCGCTGCTCGACATGCCCCCGGGCATCTTCAAGCTGATCAACGGCTCCAAATACATGATCCACCACCAGACCGTCCCGCAGGACCAGTTCGGCGGCCGGCAGCCATTCATCCCGCAGGGCAACGTTCTCGGCGGTGGATCGACGGTGAACGGGCAGGTCTATATGCGCGGCCGCCCCACGGATTACGACTATTGGGATTCCCTGCTGAAGGGATCGCAGGACTATGTTCCCTGGGATTTCGAGGCTTGCCTGCCGGCTTTCACCGGCATGGAGGACAATAATCGCCTGCTCAACCGGTATCACGGCGTCGGCGGCCCGCTGAAAGTCTCGGATCCGGGGTATGTCGAGCCGGCATCGCGCTGGTTCGTGCAAGCCGTGCAGGCCATGGGCGAGCCTTTCAACACCGATTTCTGTGGCGAGAGCCAGCGCGGCGCGGGGTTCTACCAGTTCATGAACCGGAACGGGAAGCGCTCCTCGGCCGCCTATTCCCATGTCGAGCCGCTCAAGAACAATCCGAACCTCGTGGTCCGGCTGCAATCAGAGGTGCAGAAGGTGGTGCTCGACGGCACCCGCGCCGTCGGTGTGATCTATGCGGACAAGCGCGGAGACATGCACGAGGTTCGCGCTGAAGGCGAGGTCGTTGTCGCAGCCGGCGCGCTGGTGACACCGAAGATCCTCATGCTGTCCGGAATCGGCCCGGCCGATCACCTGCGCGAAGTGGGAGTGGATGTCCTGCATGATCTGCCCGGCGTGGGCGAGAACCTGATCGACCACGCGGAAGTTCCGATCACCGCGTATTTCAACGGACGCCACGGGTATTACAAGCAGGGCGAAGGCTGGCGGATGATCCGGAACGGCCTCCAGTTCATGCTCTTCGGCACTGGGCGCGTCTGCTCCACCGGTGTCGAATGCGGCGCCTTCGTCAACCCGATCGACCGCGATGCCCCTCCGACGATCCAGACCTTCTGTGTCAACATGGTCTATATCGACAAGGACGCGCAGGATCTGGTGAAGGACCAGCCCGGCGTGACCGTGGCGACCTCGGTGATCCAGCCGAAATCGAAGGGTTGGCTGCGGCTTGCCTCGAAGAACCCCAAGGACATGCCGCTGGTGAACCCGAACATGCTGAGCCATGAAGAGGACATGGCGATGATGGTCGAGGGGCAGAAATTCTTCGTTGATGTCCTGCGCCAGGAGCCGATGAGGTCGAAGATCAAGGAAGTGGTGCTGCCGAGCGCAGAGACGCTGAAATCGGACGCGGCGATTGTCGAGCATTGCCGCCGTTTCGCCAAGACCGGCTACCACCCCTGTTGTTCCGCGAAGATGGGGCATGATGACGACCCGATGGCGGTGCTCGACCCGCGCCTGCGGGTGCGCGGGATCGACGGGCTCCGGGTTTGCGATATGTCGGCGACGCCCTATATCACGGCCGGCAACACGCAGGCGCCGGTGATGATGATCGCGGATCGCTGCGCGGACATGATGCTCGGAAATCTCTGACCCCGTCGCTCGGAGACGGCGCTCCGTTCCTGCAAACACGCGAAACGCCGTCTTCACGCGGGTCGATGAACCAGTTTAGGGGCACCGCGACATGCGCCCCGTTATGGCGCCGCATCGGGATCGGGAAACCCACTGGCCGGATCGCCGGGACACGGCGGCCGCTGGCCTTCAGAAAGGGCGGGTCGTCCCGGGAGCGCGTGAAGTCGAGGACCTCGATAGCAGAGTCCGACAGACCCATGGCATCGACGATTTTCGGACAACTCCCGTCTCGCACAAAACCGTCGCTGTTCTCCCTGTGCTAGCGGATCGTTTCCAAGACCTGCTCGTCCTGCGCTTTGAGTGTGTCGATCCGGGCTTCGTGTTCCGCTCCGTTTCTTCACCTTCACCTTCACGTTGAGCGGGGTGGTCCAGACCTTGCCGATCGAGGCCACGCGGCAGGTTTTACCCGGGGGTGAATTCGAGACAATGGCGACGACGCCGACATTGATGCCGGAGAAGCGCATCCGCTGCGAACCGATCTGTGAGACGCTCCAGACGAAGGGCGATGGCGAGGCCGATCCTCACTGTCTCCAGATGACCGCGGATCGGATTTCGGCGCCCGGGACAGGTACGATCTCGGTGGTCGAAACCGGATCACCGAGGAGATGCGACCACGGCAACATGCGCACTTCCCCCAACGGTTCGGCCACCAGCATCATGGTGCGTGTCTTCGGCGAATGGAATTTCGAAGCGAATGGCGTCTACACCAACAATAGTGGAGATGCCGTTCTGGCGACGCACTGGACGGGCCTGGAATTCGTTTCGGGGCAGAAATGCGTGCCACGACATACGCTTGATCGCGATCCCGACGTCGCGCTGGAACGCCTGTGACGCGAGGGTTCTTGGCACCGTATGTCGGACGTCGCGGCGATGCATCGACAGGATCGCGACGACATTTCAACAATCTGGAATACACTCAATGGTTGAGTTAGGCTCGGTGCTGGAGCGGGAGAATCGCCGCACCGACACGACCCAAACGGCCATAGCCGGCCGAATAAGCAAAACAGGGAGAATGAAGATGATGAAGACCAGATATCTTGCGGCGGCGGTGATCACAGCATTGGCGACAAGCCAGGCGGCCAGCGCATCCGACGTGCTGCCTTCCTCAGACTCCACCTTTCGCGCCTGGGGCGAGGAATCCGGGTGGAACATCATGGTGGATGAAGGCCGCAATGCTTGCCTCATCGAGCGTCAGGACGAAAACAACAATGTCGTGCAGATGGGTCTGACCAAGGACCACGAGTTTGGCTATCTGGGCGTGTTCACGCAGAATGCCGAGGTCAAGAACAGGAAGAAGCCGATCGTCCTGTCACTGGATGGCAATCTCTATAGTGCTGAAGCCCAGGGCAAGACCAAGAACCTCGCGGATGGGTATGTTGGCGGGTATTTCCTGACGAACAATCCGAATTTCGTGGAAGATGTCATGAAGAAATACGACATGATCGTCTTCCCCGAGGATTCCTATGCCTTCACCGTCAGCCTGGAAGGCACGCTCAAGGCGATTGAAGCGGCACGGAAGTGCAACATGGAACTGAACGGCTGATAGCACGTCACTGAACGACCCTGACGCTTCCGGAGCTGGAGCGTCAGGACTTAGGGCGCCGCCGTTGAGTTGGCGCGCTTGCACGGAGCTGCCCAGAGCGTGAGCGCTTCCTTTTCCGGGTGCCAAACTATGGTCGGATCGGACCAGATAGGCATCGCCCCCCGCGTGTATGAAGCTGCGCTACCGCCTGACCGACTCGTCGTTCGGTAAGGGCGGGTTCGTGCAGAAAACCGCGGAGAGCAGCCTCGGCTTGTCGCGTCCCGAGCAAGGTTCGGCGGTCAATCGTTGATCCTTCGTGCCTTGGAAAACCTACAGGTCCCGATCAGACAGGACGTGATGCTCGACTGTTCGTGGAAGCTGTTTAGGGGCTCCTTCGCACCGGCTCGATATGGCGGGCACCGTCGGATGAGACCGCGTGGAGGCGTTCCGGCTTGAAGTGATGTCGCTCGTCTCTGCAGCTTTGACAATCCGGACCATCCATACCCGACCCGTCGTCGTAGGCGAAAACGGTGAAGGGCGGTGACGAGTCCTTGTTGCAAGGGGCTGCTGACGATACGAGCCCCGGGAATGCCGATCTTGCCGCCGTTCGCTGCAGATGCCGCGGTATTTGGTGCATTCATTCAGCTTTCTCCAAGGCGAATTGGAACCGGTCGGGGCGAAAGTCATATCGCAGTGGTGACGGACCTGTCGCGGCTCCTGTTGGGGGTCCCTTTCGCAACGGAGAAATGACGAGGGTTGGTCACCGCCACAATATCCTCCGCCAAGGGGACATCACTCAGCACAGGCGGTGTCTTGTCGTGAACGCCGTTCTCCCGATCCAGGCTCCGGCAACGATCGTCAGCCAAAGGCGCGGGCAGGTCGGAACAATTCCGCCGTCCTGCTGGAAATGTCACCGCGGTGGAGGAATGGCCGCGCGGTGGTGCCATAAGAGCGTTCGAGTGGGAGAGCACCGTTCATATCAGGGAACAGCGTCGCGACCTCGACGCGGTGTTCCTTCCCGAGCGCCGCGAGCCCTGACGGGCCGGGGTAAAAGCTCTCCGTTGCTGCACCCTCTGCAATCAGGATCTGGTGACGCTCGAACATCAGGTGGAGGTACGTGACGCTTCGGACACCTCGGGCAATGCGAAATCCGCGACCGCCATTGCGGGCGAGGTGTATCGCGCGCGCCAGCTGGGGTGCGTCTGTTTCCGCTGTCGTGATCATACCGTGCTGTGGCGAAACAAGCATGTCGCGCCGGTTGCCGAGCGCGCCGGCGCGGATCCGGATCGGTAGAAGGTTCGGCCATTGTGCCAACTCTGTCTGGCCGAGTGTACGTCGTCCTATCCAGAGGATGGGTTGCAGGCCGTTGTCCAGGGTCTGGACCAGATCGCCGGGGCGCAGGGTCTCGATCGGCACCTCGCCGTGCGGCGTTGCGATCAACGTCCCCAGAGTGAAACAGGGGATTCCCATCGATTGCAGGACTTGGGTGGTCAGCGACTTCGTCGGGACTCCCTCAAGGGTCAGAGATTCCCCGTTCGGGAAACTGAGAACTGCGTTCCCATCGCCATCGGTGCCTGTGGTGACGTCGTCGATTGTCACCGGGTTGCCTTCAGCGTTGGTCAACTCGGAGAGATCAAGTCGGTCGGCCTCCTCTCCGGTTACCGTGAAATCGGTGATCGTCGCATGTTCGTCTCCGTCGAGAACGACAAAAGTATCGGCACCGTCGCCACCCGTCAGAGTGTCATCGCCCGCGCCGCCAAAAATCGTATCGTCCCCCGCACCGGCAATGATCGTATCGTCATCGCCTGAAGTGCCGGAGAGCACAGCATCGCCGTTATCGACCATGTCGCCATCCGGGTCACCGGTATAGGACGCGTCGATCCAATCATCGCCGGACGTTCCCTCGATAATTCCGTCACTGGTCTCTTCCGCTGCGCTGTAGATCTGGACGGTATCGATGGTGCCGTTGAAGTAATCCGAGAGGTTGCTGGCGGCGTTGTCGCCCGAGTACATCTGGCTGGCACCGATTGTAATCGGTTCATTGTAGTCCGCGCCCATGTCGAGGGACAGACAATCGGAGATATCCTCGGAGTATTCCTCGCCTGTTGTCCGGTTCTGGACAGTGAAATTGCCGGTTACGCCATCTTCATCCCAGGAATAGATGACGCGGACGTCGTCCCCGGCGGAGAAGAAACCATCTGCCGTGGAATAGTAGTAAGAGGCGCCATCGGTGTCAGAAGTCGCGTCGCTGCCTGCGATCTGGTGGCGAACCTCCACGGATCCTTCGGCCGTGACGTAGAGATAGAGATGTCCACCATCGTCGAAATTCGCGCTGTCGCGGGAGAGCAGCGCGCCGTCGGCGCTGGCTTCCTGTGTGAATTCGAGCAGGACCGAGCCTTCGCCAAGCTGGAAGGCATCGTCCGGCTCGACCAGAACATAATCGTCGACCCCATCGAGGTAGAGGCCGCCATCCACGGGCGTGGCACCGTTCACAAAGGTGCCGTCCTGAGCCACCCCGTCGAACTCCGTGGCGTCGTCGCTCGCCGCGACGTCTGCAGATGTCTCGTCGAAGACCCACTTCGCGATGAGGTTGGAGGAGACCAGATCATCCGGCGCGACCAGGGTTTCGACCGACAGGGTAATGTCGTCGATCGCGCCTGACTGGTTAAAGGAGATGTCCATTGAACGGACATCCTCTGCGCCGACATCGACCCAAGTCTCGCCGCCGTCCACGGTACCGGTAATCTCGACCGTTTTTACCAAGTTTCCACCAGCGTCATAGCAGTTGATGGTTCCGCCACCTTCAGTATCAAGGACGTTCAGTCCGCTGACCGCGGTCGAGTACTCGAAATCGAAGGTCAGGGTGCCGCCAGAGGCATTGTCGTCCGGATCGGTACTGTCCCCATCTTCCGAAATGATCAGTGCCATGCCGGCGGTGTCTGAAGCCAGGTCAGCGTCTCCTCCAGTTGGGTTGGTAGTGTTGAAAATCATCGCCGGATTGGCCGCGCTCGAAGAGGAGATTGTCACGCCATATTGCGAGTACTGCTCGTTGACGACCGTTCCCTGAACCAGATCGTTAAAATCGAGTACAACATCAACCATGCGTTCCACCTGTCAATTCTGTTGTTCGGATGCGCCGTTCCAACGCAATTGGGGAGATCAAACTCCGCTCGGACGGGGAGGCGCGCTCCTGTGCAAAAGTTGTCCTGTCATCCGCCAGACCCACCCACCCAACTCGACTTGCCTGTTGCAGGAAGCGATGGGTGGCCGTCGCTTCAAGTTCAAACGCACGCCCCGGGCGCAGGTTGTCGCCTCCGTCTATCAAGCGAATGATTAAGAACGATTGATCTCAAGGGCACCTGCGGAGACGATTTGCTTAGAACACGTCTCAAATTGTCCTGGATCGCGCGCTTTGGGAGCCTGATTGCGAAACCGGGAGGCCGTGCGGCATGGGATCACTGAAGAGGGTGGCGATCTGGTGAGACTGCCTTGGACAAATACCTGGGTAATTGGACAGTTGATGGCGTCGGGGGACGCGGGCAAGCACGAACATGAGTGCGACGGGATCCCGGCTGAAGGTGCCTGGCCAACAGCTACAGTCGGGTCGCGCGAACCCGTCGCGCAAGGTGACCTGCGCGACCGAAGGTCAGGGGTTTGGACTGCCGCGGCATCCGGATGAGAGGGCGGCGCGACAGTCGTTCTGGACGGTCAATTCCGAGCTTGCAGCGTGTCGCTACTGCGCGCCCCATTTCGGAAATGGGTCAGGGAGGTTGCGCCAGGCGTCCGCGCTGAGATCGCTTGTGTCGATCAGCGCGTCATTCAGCGCCGTGCTGATGGCCTCCCGGTTCAGACCGACGCCGATGAATACGATCTCCTGGCGCCGGTCGCCCCAGGGCTCGGCCCAGTTGCGGGCGATCTCGGCCTGCGCCTCCGGATGCGCGGGCAGGCGTTCCTCGGGAAGCGAAGCCCACCATCGCCCCAGCGGCGTCACCGAGGAGATCGCGCCGGCGAGGCTGAACTCTGCCGCCCAATCGGGTTGCGTGGCGATCCAGAAATGCCCTTTGGCGCGGATCGCGCCGGGCAGCGGACCGTTCAGTGCCGCGAGGAGCTGCGTTGGATCGAAGGGGGCGCGGGCGTGGTACACGAAGGAGGTGATGCCATATTCCTCGTCCTCGGGCACGTGATTGGCGAAGCCATAGAGCTCCTTGGCCCACATCGGGTACTCCTGCGCGCGGTCGAAATCGAAGAGCCCGGTGTCGAGGATTGCCTCGGCCGGTACATCGGCGAAATCGGTCTCGATGATCCGCGCATCGCCGTTCAGGCTCCGGATGATGGCGCGGGCGGCCTCGGTCTTGGTGGGGCCGGCATCGGCGATCTTGTTGAGGATGATCAGGTCGGCAAATTCGATCTGGTCGGTGAGGAGAGCCACGAGGCTGCGGTCGTCTTGCGGATCGAGAGACTCGCCCCGGTCGCCGATGGCGTCATGACTGGAGAAATCCTTCAGCAGGTTCACCGCATCGACCACGGTCACCATCGTGTCGAGCCGGGCGACGTCCGACAGGCTCTCCCCCGCCGCGTCGCGAAAATCGAATGTGGCGGCGACGGGCAGCGGCTCGGAGATGCCGGTCGACTCGATCAGCAGGTAATCGAACCGTCCGTCCTCGGAGAGCCGCCGCACCTCCTTCAACAGATCATCGCGCAGTGTGCAGCAGATGCAGCCATTTGACATCTCCACCATCGTCTCCTCGGAGCGCGACAGTTCGGTGCCCTGACGGACGAGGTCGGCGTCGATATTCACCTCGGACATGTCATTGACGATGACCGCAACGCGGCGGCTGTCGCGATTGTTCAGCACCCGGTTGAGCAGCGTCGTCTTGCCGGCTCCAAGGAAGCCGGAGAGGACGGTGACAGGAAGGCGGGTATCGTTGCTGTGGTCTTTCATGGAGTGGATCCTCGGTGGGAGCGCTCGGCGAGCTTGATGGGAAGACAGGCGCGCAGCATGTCGAGGCTGCGCTGGAGAGAGGGGCGGGAGATGTCGCGGGCGATGACGACGATGCGCGAACGGCGGTCGCCGTCGGGCCAGTCGTGCAGCGGCACCGGCGGGTCGAAAACATGCTGGACGCCGTGGAAGGCAAAGGGCGTCTCCAAGCCCTCGAGAAAGACGATCCCCTTCACCCGCAGGATGTCTGCGCCGCGCAGCCCGATCAAAGTGTCGAGCCATTTGTCGAAGGCGATATCGGGGATGGGCTCGTCCAGAATGACGGAGGCGTTGCCGATCCGGCTGTCATGCGGCGAGAAACCGGACTGCGCGGGGGGCGGCTCGGATATCCCGGACAGGTTCGACAGCGGATCAATGCTGGCTTCCGGACCGGTCGTCCAGGTCAGCACATCCGATGAGGCCGCGCCCTTGCGCAGCCCGCTCAGCCCCCAGATCCGCTCCGCACCCCCCGCGCCACGCACCGCATCCACGATCTGCGCGGTCGGGTTGATCCCCCGCAGACGCGCTTTCAGATCCCTGAGCCGGCCGGGCACGACGAGATCCGTCTTGCTCAGAACGATCATGTCCGCCATCGCAATCTGGGAGACGGCCTCGAACTGGGCGTCAAGCGTGGCCGCTCCGTTGGCCGCATCAGCGAGCGTCACCACGCCGTCCATGCGGGTTGCCCTTGCGAGGTAGGGATCGACCAGCAATGTCTGCAGGATCGGCGCGGGATCGGCGAGGCCGGTGGTCTCGATCACTACGCGTTCGAAAGACAGCGCGCCGGCCTCCCGCCTCTCCAGCAGTTCGGCTATGGTCTGGGCCAGATCGCCACGGATCGAGCAGCACAGGCAACCCGACTGCATCAGCACGATCTCCTCGGTGACCGCGCTGATCAGGTCATGATCCAGCCCGGCTTCGCCGAACTCGTTGACGATGACTGCGATGCGGCCGCCCGAGGCATTCCCGAGCAATGCGTTGAGCAGCGTTGTCTTGCCAGCGCCGAGAAAGCCGGTCAGCAGCGTGACCGGGAGGCGGGGGGCGTTCATATTCGGGTCTCCATGAGGAATGGGTGCAGCACGGCTATGCCGCCGGATGGGCGAGCGAACACGCGCCGTTGGGGCCGGGTCATCCAAATCGCCCGGACGTTTTCGGTTGGCCCGGCAACTCGTGGGCGCACATGGCTTGCGGCGCGTCGAGGTGGATCTTGAGTAGCCGCCGGCGGATCGGGGCGAACCGCAGATCTTGCGTCTCGCAACAGGTTTCCGCAGGTGCGATCAGGCTCCTCCTGATCGCCTTTCCTTGATGGGGCAGGAGTCTCGGCATGGGTCATTCAATCTTCCGTCAATCGAGACTTGCAATGTTATAACGTAACATATAATTGTCCAGCGAATGTTAGACTATAACGTGGAGTTCCCCATGCGTGGATTACTGCTGCCTGCGAGCATCTCTGTTCTTGGGTTGGTCAATGCTGCAATCGCGGAGGCGCCGTCTGTTGCGGCCGATATTCCTCCGGTGCATTCGTTGGTCGCGATGATCATGGAGGGCGTCGGCACGCCCGACCTCCTGGTGCAGCCCGGCGCCTCGCCCCATGGCTATTCGCTTCGCCCTTCCGAGGCACGGGCGCTGGAAAATGCGCAGGCCGTGTTCTGGATCGGTGAAGGTCTCGAGCCCTGGCTGGTCAGTTCGATCGAGTCGCTTGCCAGCGATGCATCGGTGATCAAGCTCATCGATGCCCCCGGCACCACGGAGCTTCCGTTCCGCATCGGCGCAACTTTCGAGAAGCATGGTCATGGCGACCATGAGGAGGGGGACGCGCAGCATGAAGAGGGCGAGGGCCACACCCAACATGATGAGGCTGGCCACGAGGGCGAACAAGCAACGGCGCACGGGCATCAAGAGGCCGGGATGCATGGCGAAGAACATCATGACCAGCTCGGCCATGATCCCCATGCCTGGCTCGACCCGGAAAATGGGCGGGCCTGGCTGGATGCGATCGCCGCAGAGCTCTCGCGTATCGATCCAGAGAATGCCGACACCTATCGCGCCAATGCCGACGCCGGACAGGCGACGCTTGAGGCGGTGATCGATCAGGTCATGGCGGATCTGGCACCTGTTCGGGGCAAGCCCTTCATCGTCTTTCACGACGCCTACCAGTATTTCGAGACCCGGTTCGATGTCCCGGCCGCGGGCTCGATTTCCATTGGCGATGCCGCCGACCCCGGCGCAGCCCGGATCAAGGAAATCCGCGACAAGGTGGCGGAACTCGAGATCTCCTGCGTCTTCTCCGAGCCGCAGTTCAATCCCGGTCTGGTCCAGACGGTCTTTCAGGGAACGGAAGCCCATACTGGTCTTCTTGATCCACTGGGTACCGATCTCGCCATCGGCCCGGATCTTTATCCTCTGTTGATCAGGGCTGTCGGCAGCGGGCTCGCCGATTGCCTGAAATAGGCGCTTGGCAGGTCCACAATGGCAGGTGGGGAACCCCGGTTAGGGCACACACGCGGTCGCCGGTGCGGTCCTGAGCGCCGCGGTATGCCGGGCAACCTGCGGAGTTCGGCAAGCGGTGCGCGCCGAGAGGGGCTTGCGAACTGGTTCTTTGCCTTCAGCCTGATGACGGAGTAGAAAAAAACGCCTTGAAGCAGATCAGGGTTTGGGCGTCGATACGGTCCCCCCCATGTGCGCGACATGGACACCGGAAAGAAGTCGTGCAATGGGAGTTATTTGTGCGGCTTCCCCGTTCCGGGCGGCGACGACGAGAGGACTGCGAGCATGCGAGCATTGATCACCGGAGTAACCGGGCAGGATGGTTCATATCTTGCAGAGTTCCTGCTTCAGAAGGGCTACGAGGTGCACGGCATCAAACGGCGTGCCTCGCTGTTCAATACCGGCCGGATCGACCACATTTACGAAGATCCTCACCAGCCCCGTCCCAAGCTGAAGCTGCATTACGGGGATCTCACGGACAGCTCGAACCTGACCCGGATCCTGTCCGAGGTTCAACCGGACGAAGTTTATAATCTCGGTGCGCAGTCGCATGTCGCCGTCAGTTTCGAGAGCCCGGAATACACTGCCGATGTGGACGCGATCGGATCTCTGCGTCTGCTGGAAGCGATCCGGTTTCTGGGCCTCGAGAAGAAAACGCGCTTTTACCAGGCATCCACCTCCGAACTCTTCGGCCTCGTGCAGGAAGTTCCGCAACGCGAAACCACGCCATTCCATCCCCGCAGCCCTTACGGGGTGGCCAAGATGTACGCCTACTGGATCTGTGTGAACTACCGCGAGGCCTACGGGATGTATGCGTGCAATGGCATCCTGTTCAATCACGAGAGCCCGCGGCGCGGCGAGACCTTCGTGACCCGCAAGATCACCCGCGGATTGGCCAATATCGCCCAAGGGTTGGAGGACTGCCTCTACATGGGCAATATCGACTCCCTGCGGGACTGGGGCCATGCGAAGGACTATGTCCGGATGCAGTGGATGATGCTGCAGCAGGACGTGGCCGAAGATTTCGTCATCGCGTCCGGCGTTCAGTATTCCGTCCGGGAGTTTATTTCCTGGACTGCGGCCGAACTTGGGATCGAGCTTGAGTTTTCCGGCGATGGCGTCGAGGAGGTCGCCACCGTGGCCAATGTGACATCCGACAAGGCGCCCTGCGTGAAGCCCGGTGACGTCGTGATGCGCATCGACCCGCGCTATTTCCGGCCTGCTGAGGTGGAGACCTTGCTGGGCGACCCGACGAAGGCGAAGGAGAAGCTTGGCTGGGTGCCCGAGATCACGGCGCAGGAAATGTGTGCCGAGATGGTCGAGGCGGACTTGAAGACGGCCCGCCGCCACGCGCTCTTGAAGGAACACGGGTTCGACCTTCCCCTCGTGAAGGAAAACTGACGGTATGAAGATCTTCGTGGCGGGGCATCGCGGCATGGTGGGGGGGGCGATCCTGCGCCGCCTCGAAGACCGCAAGGTGGCCGGAGAAGATATCGAGTTGGTCACCCGGACGTCGTCCGATCTTGACCTTACCGATCAGGCGGCCGTTCGGGGCTTCATGCAGGATACCCGCCCGGACCAGGTTATCCTGGCCGCGGCAAAGGTGGGCGGGATCTTCGCCAACAACACCTATCCGGCGCAGTTCATCTATGAAAACCTGATGATTGAGAGCAATGTGATCCACCAGGCCCACGCGGCCGGCGTCACGCGGCTGCTGCAGCTCGGCTCCTCCTGCATCTATCCAGGGGCGGTCCCGCAACCGATGCGCGAAGACGCCCTTCTGACCGGAACTCTGGAGCCCACGAACGAACCCTATGCGATCGCCAAGATCGCCGGGATCAAGCTCTGCGAAAGCTACAATCGGCAATACGGCACCGATTTCCGCTCGGTCATGCCGACCAATCTCTACGGTCCCGGAGATAACTTCCACCCGGACAACTCGCATGTCTTGCCTGCTCTCATCCGCCGTTTCCACGAGGCGGTTCAGGATGGGCTGGACAACGTGGTGATCTGGGGAACAGGCACGCCTCGGCGGGAGTTCCTGCATGTCGATGATATGGCCGCGGCCTCGCTCTTCGTGCTGGCACTCGACAAGGTGAGCTATGACGCCAACACCGAGCCAATGCTGAGCCATATCAATGTCGGCTGCGGCGTTGATGTCTCGATCCTGGAACTTGCGCAGATGGTGGCGAAGGCGACGGGCTTTGAGGGCGAAATCAGGACCGATCCGAGCAAGCCGGACGGAACGCTGCGCAAGCTCATGGATGTATCACGCCTGCGCGACATGGGGTGGAGCGCATCGATCGGCCTCGAGGAAGGGATCACGCAATCCTATAGCTGGTTCCTGGAGCATCAGGACGATTTCCGGGAGAATTAGCTCGCCCGCGACAGCGAGCTCCCAGCGAAAGTGACGGTTGGTTCGCGCCGCGATTGCGGCGCGTTTTCCATATCTGCTTCCCGAAAAGATCGCGTTTGACTGTTCGTCCCTTGGCCAACCCCACCAACATCGCAAGCGAAAGAAACCCGGGCTTCCTGACACTCAGCCGGGCCGGTAGCCCTGAAGCACGCGAATGTAGTTTGCCCGCTCATAGGCTTCCGGGTTGTCGATCTGCCCATGGCTGAGGCGACCGCGTATCATATCGGGGCTGTTCACCCCGCGCGCCCCCAACCAAGCGCTCAACCCCTCCACCAAGGTGCCCATGTGATCGACGCCATGACGCAGGAGCGCGGAGGTTGTCATGACAACATCCGCTCCCGCGAGCAGGAATTTCACCACGTCTTCGGCTGTCTCGACGCCTGTTGTCGCGGCGAGCGAGGCCTGTGTGCGGCCGGCCAGCACGCCCGTCCACAACAGCGGAAGCCGCCCTTCATAGGGATCGGACAGTTTCAGGCTGGCCTCGATGCTCAGCGTCGCGGGGGCGATGTCGGGCTGATAGAAGCGGTTGAAGAGCACGAGCCCCTTGGCCCCAGCCTCGACCAGCTGCGCGGCCATGGCGCCGGGCGAGGAGAAATAGGGGCCGATCTTGACCGCAACCGGGATCGACACCGCCGATGCCACGGCGCGCACGATCTCCGTATAGCGGGCCTCGATCTCGGCGCTGGACACGGTCGGGTCTGACGGGATCAGGAAGATGTTGAGCTCGATTGCCGCCGCGCCCGCCGCCTCGAACTCCTGCGCGTAGTCGATCCAACCGCTCAGGGTGACGCCGTTGAGACTAGCGATGACGGGTATGTCCAGGGCCTCGGACGCCTCCTCGACCAGGGCCAGCTGGCGGGCTGTGTCAAAGCTCTCCGAGATCTGTGGAGGAAAGAAGCTCAGCGCTTCGCCGGTGCTTTCGGCCCCGTGGTCGAGCAGCGCCTCGAGGATCTCCTGATCGCGCAGGACCTGTTCCTCGAAGACCGACGGGAGCACCACCGCCCCCGCCCCCCGGGCCTCAAGAGCGCGCAGGTTCGCAAGGTCACCCGTCAGCGGGCTTGCGCTGGCCACCACCGGGCTGGGCAATGTCAGCCCGAGATATTGAGTCGACAGGTCCATTTTCATTCCTCCGTCTTGCCGCCGATGGCCCCGATGGTGCGAGCCGCATCCGGGCCGGCCTGCATCCGAGCGTAGTCTTCGTAGGTGCGATACTTGTCGAGGACCTGCCGTTCGGCTTCCTCCATCAGTTCCGCCGCCTCAGACGGATTGGTTGCCGCCAGGGCGCTGTAGCGCAGTTCCTTGTAGGCATATTCGCGCAGCGGCAGTGTTGGCCGCGGACTGTCGAGCTGGAACGGCGGTTTGTAGACATCGCGCTGTGTCGGGTCGTAGCGCAGGAGCGGCCAATAGCCCGAGCTGACCGCCCTGTCCTGTTGCGAAAGCCCCTGGCGCAGGTCGAAGCCATGCGCGATGCAATGCGAATAGGCCAGGATCAGCGAGGTGCCCTCGTAGGCCTCTGCCTCGCGGAAGGCCCGCAGGGTCTGTTGCGGATTGGAGCCGAAGGCCACCTGCGCCACGTAGACATTGCCGTAGGCGACTGCCTGCAACGCCAGATCCTTGCGTTGGGTGCGCTTGCCGCCGGCCGCGAACTTGGCAATGGCGCCCATAGGCGTGGACTTGGAGGCCTGTCCGCCGGTGTTGGAATAGACGCCGGTGTCCATGACCAGGATGTTCACGTTGCGGCCCGTGGCCAGAACGTGATCGAGGCCACCGAAGCCGATATCAAAGGCCCAACCGTCGCCGCCCACGATCCAGACCGAACGGCGCACGAGCTGATCGACCACCGAGAGCAGATGCTTGGCATCGGGATCGTCCTGTATGCTCAGAAGCCTTGCCTTCAGCGCCCCGACTCGCTCGCGTTGCGCGCGGATCTCGGATTCGCGAGTCTGCGGGGCGGCCAGTATCGCGGACACCAGATCATCGCCGACCTTCGGTGCCAGCCGTGTCAGCAGCTCCGAGGCCAGTGCGAGATGCTTGTCCGCCGCAAGCCGCATACCGAGGCCGAACTCGGCGTTATCCTCGAAAAGCGAGTTCGACCAGGCCGGTCCGCGCCCCTCGTTGTTGGTCGTATAGGGGGTGGTCGGCAGGTTGCCGCTATAGATCGAGGAACAGCCGGTGGCATTGGCCACCATCAGCCGGTCGCCAAAGAGCTGGCTCAGCAGTTTGACATAGGGTGTCTCGCCGCAACCCGTACAGGCGCCGGAGAACTCGAAGGTCGGTTCCAGGAACTGAACGCCGCGCACATTGGCGAAATCGACCATGGCGCGGTTGTTGACCGGCAGCTGTTCGAAGAACGTCATGTTCTCCCGCGCCGTGTCGATCAGTTCCGCCTTGTCGGCAAGGTTCACCGCGCGCACGCCGGGTTCGATCGGGCTCGTGGCCGGGCATGCCTCGTAGCACAGGCCGCAACCGGTGCAATCCTCGACATGGAATTCCAGCGTGAAGCGCGCATCCGGGTAGCCGCGCGCATTGACCGGCGCGGATTTGAACCCTTCCGGCGCACCCTCAAGCCGCTCTTCGTCATAATACTTGGCGCGGATCACGCTGTGCGGGCAGACGAAGGAGCACTGTCCGCACTGGATGCACAGGTCCTCTCGCCAGGTGGCCACCTCTTCGGAAACGTTGCGCTTTCCCCATGCGGCGGTGCCGGAGGGGAAGGTTCCGTCGGCGGGCAGCCGGCTGACCGGGATGTCGTCCCCCAGACCGGCCATCATCGGCGCCGTCACGTTGCGCACGAAGTCGGGTGCGGAGGCCGGCACGGTGGGCGGGCGTTCGAAGTCGCTGGTCGCCGTGGCTGGAACCGTCATCTCGTGCAGCCGTTCCAGCGCGCCGTCAACCGCGGCATGGTTCATCTCGACGATGCGTTTGCCCTTGCGCGCATAGGACTTGGTGATCGCCTGCTTGATGCTGGCGATCGCTTCGTCCCGTGGCAGCACGCCCGAGAGCGCGAAGAAACAGGTTTGCAGGATCGTGTTGGTGCGCCGTCGCAGCCCCACTTCCTGCGCGGCAGCGTTGGCGTCGATCACGAAGACCTTCAACCCCTTGGCGATGATCTGTTCCTGGACCGATTTCGGCAGCTGGTCCCAGACCTCATCGGGGCCATAGGGGCTGTTCAGCAAGACTGTCGCGCCTTTGGCCGCGATCTTGAGCACATCCATCTTGAGCAGGAAGACGAACTGGTGACAGGCCACGAAATTCGCCGACCGAATGAGGTAGGGCGCACCGATCGGGGCAGGGCCGAAGCGCAGGTGCGAGATCGTCACGGCGCCCGACTTGTGGCTGTCATAGACGAAATAGCCCTGAGCGTAGCGGCCGTCTTCCTCTGCCAGGATCTTCACGCTGTTCTTGTTCGCGCCGACCGTCCCGTCAGCGCCGAGGCCGAAGAAAACGGCGCGGACTGTCTCGTCGGGCTCGATGTCGAAACCGGCATCGACCTCAAGGCTCAGATGGGTCACGTCATCCGTGATGCCCACGGTGAATTGCGGCTTCGGCTCGGACTTGTCCAACTCGTCAAAGACCGCGCTGGCCTGTGCCGGGTCGAAATCCTTCGATGACAGGCCATAGCGCCCGCCGATGATACGCGGCATCGAGCGCCCGGACCCGGCGATCGTCGACACCACATCGAGGAACATCGGCTCGCCTGTCGCGCCCGGCTCCTTGCAGCGGTCGAGCACGGCGATGGACCGGCAGCTTTCCGGCAGTGCATCGAGGAAGGCCTGAACCGGGAAGGGGCGGTAGAGCCGCACCGTGATCATGCCAACCTTCTCGCCCTTGGCCGCCAAGTGATCGACCGTCTGGTGGACGACATCCGCGCCCGAGCCCATGACGACCACCACCTTCTCCGCATCCTCTGCGCCGTAATACTCGCAGAGCCCGTAGCGACGCCCGGACAGATCGGCGAATTTCTCCATCTGCGCTTCGACGATCCCCGGCACGGCGTCATAGTAGCTGTTCGCCGCCTCGCGGCCCTGGAAGAAGACGTCCGGGTTCTGCGCCGTGCCGCGCACGAAGGGGTGCTCGGGGTTGAGCGCCCGGGCGCGGTGGGCAAGCACCATGTCGTCGTCGATCATGGCGCGGATCTGGTCGTCGCCCAGAAGCGTCAACGTGTTGACCTCGTGGCTTGTCCGGAAGCCGTCGAAGAAATGCATGAACGGGACGCGGGCCTCGAGCGTCGCCGCCTGGGCAATCAGCGCCATGTCATGCGCTTCCTGCACCGAGTTCGAGGCGAGCATGGCAAAGCCCGTGGAGCGCGCGGCCATCACGTCGGAATGATCGCCGAAGATGGACAGACCGTGGGTCGCCAGCGCCCGGGCGGCGACATGGAAGACCACCGGCGTCAGTTCCCCTGCGACCTTGAACATGTTGGGGATCATCAGCAGCAGGCCCTGCGACGCGGTGAAAGTCGTGGTCAGCGCACCGGCCTGAAGCGATCCGTGCAAGGTGCCGGCCGCGCCGGCTTCGGACTGCATCTCCTGCACGACAGGGACATTGCCCCAGATATTCGGCAGGTTCTGCGCGGTCCATTCATCCGCGTGTTCCGCCATCGTCGAGGACGGGGTGATCGGGTAGATCGCGCAAACCTCGTTGACACGGTAGGCAACATGGGCCGCAGCCTGATTGCCGTCCATCGTCGCGCGCAAGCGTTTGGGATCATTCATTGGCCGAGCCCTCCGGGATCATGTCGATGGCGTGACAGGGACATTGATAGAAACAGGTCGAGCAGCCGGTACATTTGCTGGGGTCCACATCGTAGCCCATGCCGCGCCCGAGCTTGGTTATGGCGTCCTCCGGGCAGGCGGCCATGCAGTTGTCGCACTCGTAGCATTCGCCGCAGGAGTAGCAGCGCTGCGCCTCGTAGCGGGCTTCGCGTGCGGAGAGGCCTTCCATGATCTCGTCGAAGCCTTCGAGCCGCTTCGCGCCCTCCATGGCCGCCTGCTCGCTCCGCTGGGCGTCGGAATAGACCGGCAGGTGAAGCATGTCGAAGCTGACCACGGGCGGTGGGGTCACGATCTCGAGCTTCGTGTTCCCTAGCCAAGCGTCGATCTGGCGCGCGGCGCGTTTGCCATGCCCGGTGGCGATCGTCACCGATTGATCCCCCGGAACCATGTCGCCGCCTGCGAAGATGCCGGTGGCGCCGGTCATCATGTCGGCGTCGACCTCCACCGCGCCATTGCGGTCAAAGGTCAGGCCGGGAACATTGCGCAGGAAGCTGGAATCGGTCTGCTGGCCGAGCGCGAGAACAACGGCATCGGCCGCGAGCGTCTCGTATTCGCCGGTCGGCTGCGGGCGGCCATCCGCGTCGATCTCCATCCGCTCCACCGTCAGGTCCGAGCCGGTGATGTCGGTGATCGTTGTCAGCCACTTGATCTTGACGCCTTCCTCGATCGCCTCATCCGCTTCGAAGGAATGCGCCGGCATGTTTTCGCGGTCACGACGGTAGACAATGACCGTCTCGCTCGCGCCCAACCGTTTCGCGGTGCGGGCGGCATCCATCGCGGTGTTGCCCCCGCCATAGACGACAACCCGACGGCCGAGCAGCGGCGGCGTTCCCGAACTGGTCTCATGCAGCAACTGGACCGCGTCGAGCACCTTGGCGCTGTCGCGGGCGGGGATGTCGACATGCCGCGCGATGCCGGCGCCGATTGCCAGGAAGCAGGCGTCGAAACCGCCCGTGTCGATTTCGCGGGCAAGATCGACGACCTTGTGGTTGAGCGTTATCCGCACCCCCATCGCCTCGATCCGCGCGACCTCCCTGGCCAGTTCCTCCCGCGGCATACGGTAGGCGGGAATACCGAAATGCATCATCCCCCCCGCGACCGGACCCGCCTCGCGGATCTCTACCGAGTGGCCAAGTCGGGCCAGGTGATAGGCCGATGAAAGCCCCGAGGGACCGGCTCCCACGATCAGCACCTTCCGCCCGGAGGGGGGACGGATCGGCTCGAATGTCCAGCCTTCGGACGTCGCCAGATCTCCCAGGAACCTTTCGACCGCATGGATGGAGACAGGTGAATCGACCTCGCCGCGGTTGCACCCCGATTCACAGGGGTGATAGCAGACCCGGCCATGCACCGCGGGCATCGGGTTCTGTTCTGTCAGGATCTCCCAGGCGCGCCGGAAATTGCCCGCCTGCGCCTCGGCCAGCCAGGCCCGGATATCCTCGCCCGCCGGGCAGACATCGGAACAGGGCGGGGTGAGGGTAACATAGGCTGCCATCTGGTGACGCACCGGCCCGGTGCCGCCATCCGATCGACGATCGATTGTGGGGGTAAAGTCGCGAAGCCGGATACTCATGGGATATTGCTCCTAATCTTCGAAGTCACGGGGCGGAATTCTGGCGCTGCCGGATCTGATCACAGGTCTGCGGGCGTCCATCCATCGGGTGATGCTGCATGGACGCTACCGTACCCGCAATCTCGGATCGACGGGGCGCGCCGACGCATGGGCGATGCCCTCAAGCTGCGCCGATTGAGGTTTGCCGGACGGCCCGCTGGTTTTGTCGGCAAAAACCCACCTTTTGGATTCTCGCTCTTTCAGTTCGGATTCAAATTGCTATGGTCTTTGACATCATGGAAAAAAATCGTCGCGACACAGTAGTCGACATATGCCATTCGGCCGGGGCCCGGGCGAAGGCGTTCTTTGAACATCCCGAAAGCCTCAGGACCGAGATCAAGGGGCGACAGGACTTCGTCAGCCAGGCCGACCGCGAGGTCGAGTTGCTCGTTCGGCAGCTTCTCCGGGACGCCTTCCCCGACGATACAATCGTTGGTGAGGAACACGCGCCCGATGTCGGCACGTCCGGGTTTACCTGGGTGATCGACCCCATCGACGGGACGACGAATTTCGTCAACGGGATTGCAGCCTGGACGGTGGTCATCGCTGGCGTCGAGAACGGGCGCACCCAGATCGGTGTCCTTCACGACCCCAACCTCTCGGAAACCTTCGTGGCCGAGGCTGGAAAGGGCGCAGAGCTCAACGGCGTTCCGCTTCGGATCAACGACACCCGCAAGATATTCGAGGGAACCGTCGGGGTCGGCTATTCCAACCGGGTCGAGGATGACGGCATTCTTCGTTTAGTCACGGCGTTGGTGGAGAAAGGTGCGATGTTCCATCGCAATGCCTCCGGCGCGCTCTCCATTGCCTATGTCGCCGCGGGTCGCCTGTTGGGCTATAGCGAGGAGCATATGAACGCCTGGGACTGCCTCGCCGCGCAGTTGATCGTGGCCGAGGCCGGTGGCGTGGTCGAAGAGCAGGACGCCGATGACATGATCGTAAAAGGCGGGCGTGTTGTGGTGGCGACACCCGCCGTCTTCGACGACCTCCTGGCGATTTCGGAGGCCGCCTTTACCCGCTGATCTCAGGCGTTCGGCAGCAGCACCGGCCCCTTGGCCGCAAAGCCGACAGTGACGTCCTGCCCGTTCTCGAGCGGGGCGTCGACATCATCCTGAACGGCGAACATCGCGCCAAATTCTGCTTCCAGCGTGTATTCCATCCGCTCGCCAACATAGGTCGCCTTGGCGATCCGTGCTGCGAAGCCACCCGGCGCGCCGATGACGAGGCGTGAGGGGCGCACGGCGAGCATCGCCTCTCCTTCGGGCAAGCCGCGCGAGGGCAGGTCATAGCGATAGCCGTTGATGGCAATTGTCGCGGTCTCGCCCGCGACGCTCTCGATGACGCAGGGCATGATATTGGCCTCGCCAATGAAGTCTGCCACGAAGCGGTCCACAGGCGCGTCGTAAAGCTCGCGCGGGGAGCCGATCTGGGCGATGGCCGCGTTGCGCATGACGACGATCTCGTCGGAGACGGCAAGCGCCTCCTCCTGATCATGAGTCACATAGACAACCGTCAGCCCAAGGTCGCGCTGGATGGCGCGGATATCCTCGCGCACCTGCCGGCGCAGCTTGGCGTCGAGATTTGAGAGCGGCTCGTCGAAGAGCAGCACCTGCGGTTCCAGCACAAGCGCGCGGGCCACCGCGACGCGCTGTTGCTGACCGCCCGAAAGCTCGCTTGGAAGGCGGGTGTCATAGCCCTTGAGCCCGACCAGATCGAGCCCTGCCAGCGCCTTCACCCGCGTCTCGGCTTTTGAAAAGCCGGAGAAGGTCAGGCCATAGGACACGTTCTCCAGCACCGTCATATGCGGAAACAGCGCGTAGGACTGGAACACCATCGACACGTCGCGGTCGGTTGCGGGCAGTTTGGTAACGTCCCGCTCGCCGATCAGGATGGTGCCGGAGGTCGCCATCTCCAGCCCCGCGATCATGCGCAATGTCGTGGTCTTGCCGCAGCCCGAAGGGCCAAGGAGGGTCACGAGTTTTCCGGCCTCGACCCTCAGGTCGATATTGTCGACGGCCACGACATCCGTTCCGAAGGCCTTGGTCACGTTCTGGAACGTGACCGGGGCGGCCTTGCTGCTGATGATGCTCTCGCTCATGTTGCACCCCCGGTGCCGAATTGTGTGCGTCGGCCGATCTGGGTCCGTCCGACAAGGATCTGCAACAGCCCGACGACGGTGAGCATGACGAAGATCAAGGTTGTGGAATAGGCAATCGCGAGACCGTAATCGTTGTTCTCGACACGCCCGATGATGTAGCTCGTCGCCATGTCATATTCCGCAGAGACGAGGAAAATGACAGCCGAGATCGCCGTCATGGCTCGCACGAAGCTGTAGACCAGTGCTGCGAGAATGGCCGGACGCAGAAGCGGCAGGATCACCTTTCGGAAGGTTTGCCACGAGTTCGCGCCAAGCGTCAGCGAGGACTCGTCGAGCGACTTGTCGAGCTGTGACATCGAGGCGATGCCCGCGCGCACGCCCACGGGCATGTTCCGGAAAATGAAACTGATGATCAGGATGATCCCGGTCCCGGTGATCTCGATGGGCGGCACGTTGAAGGCGAGGATGTAGCTGACACCGATCACCGTGCCGGGGATGGCAAAGCTGAGCATCGTGCCGAACTCGAAGGCGTTCTTGCCCGCGAATGTCTGACGGGTCAGCAGGTAGGCCGTCACCAGCCCGACGATCGCCGTCAGAGGCGCAGCTGCCGCTGCGATATAGAGCGTGGTCCAGAAGCTGTCCCAGGCCGCGCCCGTCCAGCGGATGCCATCCTCTCCGAAGCCAACCTGGAAGGCGGTGACATAGTGTTTGAAGGTCAGCGAGTTGTTGACGCCCCAAAGCTCCACGACGCTGCCATAGAGGATCATCGCGTAGACGACGATGGTGAACAGGCCCCAGATGCCGGCGATGACGAAGACCGGGATCGAGAGGCCGGACGGCATCAGCGGGTGCACCCCCGCATCGCCCTTGCCGGAGACGGTTGTATAGCTCTTTTTCCCCAGCCACATGCGCTGTGCGTAGAAGGCGGACAGCGTGAAGAACAGGAGCACCATGGCGAGCACCGCCGCACGGCCCTGGTCATATTGCGCGCCGACAATGGCAAAGAAGATCTCGGTCGAGAGCACGTCGAAATTGCCTCCCAAGACCAAAGGGTTGCCGAAATCGGCCATGCTTTCGATGAAGCCGAGCAGGAAAGCGTTCGCGAGCCCCGGCCGCATCAGCGGCAGCGAGACGGTGCGGAAGGTCTGCCAGCGGCTGGCCCGCAGGGTTTGTGCCGCTTCCTCCATTGAGGGCGAGACGCCTTCGACCACGCCGATCAGAACGAGGAAGGCGATGGGCGTGAAGGCCAGCAACTGGGCGATCAGCACGCCGGGAAGACCGTAGAGCCAGCGCGTCGGCTGGATTCCGAAGAGATCCGACATGAAGACCGTGACCGAGCCGGACAGGCCGAACATCAGGATCAGTGCCAGCCCGATCACAAAGGGTGGGGTGATGATCGGCAGTACGGTGATCGCCCGGAGCGCGCGCTTGTGGCGGAAGCCTGAGCGCGTCACCACGAGGGCGAAGACGAGGCCGAGCACGGTCGTCAGAAGGCCCACGAGGATGGCGAGGAACAGCGAGTTCCAGGCGACGCCGCAGCGCGCGCCCGACAGGCAGCCCAGCCCCCAGAGCCGGTCATCGAAGAATTTCGAGGCAAAGACACCGACCGAATAGCTTCCCTCTTCGGTCACGAATGCCGCCAGCAGCATTTTCGCGATGGGGAAGAAGACAAAGGTCGTGACGATGGTGATCACGCCGCCGATGGCGCTGACCACAAAGACATCGCCGTTGATCGCGCCACGGGCAGCGATGCCTTGGGTGAACAGGAACAGGAAGGCGGTGGCGACGATCAACGCGCCATAGCCCATGCCATATTGCCGGTCATCCAGCTCTCCGAAGAGCGCGTTGAGCCAGTCGAAGGAGAAGCCGCGGATGCCGATGCCGAAGCCCTGCGCCATCAACCAGGCGAAACCGAAGCCGCCGGCGAGGATCAGCACCTTGGCATAGAGCGGATCGCTCTTCTTGCGGTTGATGATCAGCAATGGCGCGGCGAGCGGCAGGATCAGGGGGGCAAGCCACAGCTTCTTGGCCTGTGCGATGAGGAAGGCGGCGGGAGCGTAGTCCTCCTCGAAAGGGTAGCCGTCAATCAGCCACTCGAACGAGAAGAATCCGTCTTCCACCGCGTACCACGGCAGAAGACAGTACCCGACCCAACCGGCGACGATCCAGAAGATCAGCACCGGTTGGGAGGATTTTTTGCTGGCGATCGTGCGCATGATTTACTGAGGCAGAGTCGAAACCTCTTCATCCCATTTCTGCAGCAAACGCTTGCGCTCGGCGGAAGAGCCGTACTTCTTGAAGTCGTAGTCGATCAGCTTGATCGTCGACATGTCGGGTGCGGACTCCGATGCCTCGGCGCCGGTGTTGGATTGCACCTGATAGGCCTTCACCTGAAGCGCGAGGTTCTGGGCGTCTACCGAAAGTGCCCAGTCATAGAATTTTTGGGCCTCTTCCATGTTGCGCGCGCCCTTGATGATCGACATCGAGCCGATCTCGTAGCCAGTGCCTTCGCAGGGTGCCACGACCTTGACCGGGAAGCCGGAGACCGCCTGTTTCACGGCGTCATGCATGAAGACGATGCCGATGGTGGTCTCGCCACGTCCAGCGGCCTTGATCGGGGCGGAGCCGGACTTTGTGTACTGGTTGATATTGGCGTGCAGGCCCTTCATGAACTCGAAGCCCTCGTCTTCGCCGAAGATCTGAACCATCGAGGCGAGCGTGGTATAGGCGGTGCCCGACGAGTTCGGGTTCGCCATCTGAACATGCCCCTTGTACTCGGGCTTCAGCAGGTCCTTCCAGCAGGACGGCTCGGGCAGGTTGTTGGAGGCCAGAAGATCGGTGTTGTAGCCGTAGCCAAGCGCGCCGGAATAGATCCCGATGGTCTTGTTGCCGGCGCTTTCGGCCTGGCTGATGGCCCAGTCATGCAACTCGCCACGCATCGGCGACTCGTAGGGTTCGGTCAGGTCCTCCTCGGCGGCTTGAAGATGCGGATCGCCCGTGCCGCCCCACCAGACATCGCCTTTGGGGTTGGTCGCTTCCGCGCGAATCTGGGCAAAGGTCTCACCAGAGGACTTGCGGGTCATGTTGACATTGATGCCGGTCGCTTCCTCGAAGCTGCGGGCCATCAGCTGGCACCAGTCTTCCTGCGCCGAGCAGTAGAAGGTCAGCTTGTCGGCCTGGGCGGCCGTGACGCCGGATGCCAATGCGATAACGGATGTCATCGCCAACAGTTTCACCTTGTTCATGTCTTCCTCCCTTGGTTTTCATTCGCCGATCCCCGGTTCGAAATCAGCGCTCCTTCAGCAATCTTGCGGATGCCGTTCTTCTTGCGTGGCGTGTTTGCACGTGAGGGCAGGGCCTCGCGCAGCTCGAACGCCTCCACTCGCGGGGCTTTTCCCGATGTCTCGAACGATCGACTGTGCCACAGTCTGCCGCGCGTTTTTCTTCTGGGGTCGGCAGCACTTTCGGCGACAGCCGCGAGCCGCCAGTGAGGACCCTGCACAGGCGCGGTTCCGCCCGGATCGGCGTGCAGGATGCATGGCCAAGTCGTTCAACACGTATCACTTCCACACCGTTCCACTCTCGGCCGCCCGTCTCGAGCGGGCGTTGCAGGCGTTGGTCGCGCGGGACACTGACTCCCCCGAAACCTGCGATTATCCTCGAATGAAGCGCTACAGCGGTTGATATGCAATCTTTTTCCTTGATTGATGTGGGAAATTCCACAAAATCCGGATGTGCACCGCAATATCGCCGTCAGGATTCCAGGAGCGCCCGAGCCTTGCCGACCAATGATCTGGAAACACGTCCACGGCCTCGCAAGGATGAAAGGCGACGGCAGATCCTGCTCGAGCTGCGCCTGCGGCCGCATGTCCGGGTGTCTGATCTGGCCGAGCGATTCCAGGTGTCATCGGAGACCGTGCGTCGCGACCTCGAGCAGTTGAGCGGCGACGGGTTGCTCGATCGTGCCCATGGCGGCGCCTCGGCTCCCACGACCGGCCACTACCCGACATTCGACGAACGGGCGAATGCGCGCGTTCAGGAACGCGAAAGGATCGGGCGGCTCGCGGCGAGCCTCGTGGCGCCTGGCGAAACACTGATGATCGATTCGGGATCGACCACGCTGATGATGGCCCGCTTTCTCGCCTTCGAATGCACGCCCTGCACCGTTGTCACCAACAGCTTCCCGGTCGCGATGGCGCTCGGCCAAAGCGAGACGGTCAAGCTGATCTTCTGCCCGGGCGACTACCTGTCGTCGGAATCGGCCGTGATCGGAACCGACACGATCACCTTTCTCGAACGCCATCAGGTGGACCGGTGCCTGATCGGAGCGTCAGCGCTTTCAGCGGCCGGACCATCCGAGGCGGTGCGCGGTTTCGCGGCGGTCAAACGCGCCATGCTTCGGCAAAGCGCGATCTCCCAACTCCTGGTCGATTGCGAAAAATTCGGGCGAAAGAACCTTGTCCTTGTCGGGCAGCTTTCGGATCTCACTTCGGTGGTCTGTGACGCGCCGCCGGCAGACGATCTCACGGAAGCCTTGGGGCAAGCAAATGTCGAAGTGCTGGTGGCACAATAGTTTTACAAGGCTCCGCCATAAGGAACGAGAACCGGAAATTCGAGGGAATGCAAAGATGATGCGGCGCGACGGAAACACATCGGCAGTGACGGGTTGGCCCGCCTCGGATGGACTCCGTTCTGGTCCGGCGGCGACGGTCGCCGATGTCATCATGGCGACCGCGACCTGGGGGAGCATGGCCCGGTGACACGCATGGATACGGCAACAGCCCTTGCGGCTTATGAGGCGGTGCGACACCGGCTCCCGCCGACTGTGCCGCCAAACGCGGCGCCGCAACACGCGGACTCGCTTGCCGAGATCGCCGACCGGTTCGATGTTTTCCTTCTGGATGCCTTCGGTGTGCTCAATATCGGCGATACCGCGATACCCGGGGTGACGGACCGGATCGATGACCTGACCCGGGCCGGCAAACGCGTGATCGTGGTGTCGAACGCCGCCGGATTCCCCCATGCCACGCTGATTGAGAAATATGCGCGCCTGGGGTACCGCTTCGCTCCGGAAGACGTGATCACCAGCCGGGCGACGCTGATGGCGGCGATCCGGAACGAACCGGTGCGGCGGTGGGGCTTGATGGCCACGCGCAGCGCGGGTCTGGGGGAGTTGGCGGATCTGGAAACCGCCTATCTGGAGGAGGCCGCCGCCCCCTATGCCGCCGCGGACGGGTTCTTGTTGATCGGGAGCGCTGCCTGGACCGAGGAGCGGCAGGCCCTGCTGGTCGCCGCCGTGAAGGATCGTCCCCGTCCGGTATGGGTTGGAAATCCGGATATCGTCGCCCCGCGCGAGACCGGCTTTTCGATCGAGCCGGGCCATTTTGCCCATCGCCTAGCCGATGAGACCGGCGTCGCGCCCGTCTTCTTTGGCAAACCCTTCGCAAATATCTTCGAGCTTGCGCTGCGCCGGCTTGGCGGCGGGATCCCGCACGAGCGGATCGTCATGGTCGGGGACAGCCTGCACACCGACATCCTCGGAGCGCAGACCGCGGGCATCGCCTCGGCCCTGATCGCCGATTACGGTTTTTTTGCCGGGCAGGACGCCCCGGGCGCGATTGCGCGTACCGGGATCCGGCCCGATTTTGTTCTGGAGCGGCCATGAGCATGTGTGGAGACACCTGCGGTCCGGTCCTTACCGGGATATCCTGCGATATCCTGACATTCGGCACGCCCGCCAAGAGGTACGGCCGGATACCACCTGTGCCCGGAGGACGGCGGAGAGACGCGCTCTCGGTCGGGACCGGGCGCATTTTTCGACGCATGGTAAGATAGTATTCAAGGGAGAAAGACCATGAGACTGCAAACTTCGATACTGGCATTCGGCGCCGTTGCGGCCACGGCGGGATCGGCCGCCGCACAGACTGAAATCGAATTCTGGCATGCCTTTACCGGCCGGCTGGGCGAACTGGTCGCCGAGCAGGTCGAGACCTTCAATGGCAGCCAGAGCGACTATGTCGTGACCGCCAGCCACAAGGGAAACTACTCGGAAACGCTGAATGCGGGCATCGCTGCCTTCCGCGCTGGCGAGCAACCGGACATCCTCATGGTGTTCGAGGTCGGCACTGCGACAATGATGGCCGCCGAGGGCGCGATCAAACCCGTCTACGAGGTGATGGCGGATTCCGGCGCCGAATTCGATCAGGATGCCTTCATCGGCTCGGTCAAGGGCTACTACACCACCAATGACGGCGAGATGCTCTCGCTGCCGTTCAACTCCTCGACGCCGGTTCTCTGGGTCAACCGCGACGCGCTTGAAGCCGCCGGCCTCGATCCCGACGCCGATCTCTCGACCTGGCAAAAGGTTGGCGAGACGCTGGATGCCCTCAAGGCCGCCGGACATGAATGCCCGATGACCACGGCCTGGCAGAGCTGGATTCATCTCGAGAATCTCAGCGCCTATCACAACGTCCCCTTCGCCACGCAGGACAATGGCTTCTCCGGAACAGATACCGAGCTTGCGCTCAACGGTCCGGTGCAGGTTCAGCACATCGCGCAGATGGGCGAATGGGCCAAGGACGGAAAGTTCATCTATGCCGGACGCCGCAACGAAGGCGGGGCGAATTTCCGCGCCGGCGAATGCGCGCTCTTCACCGAAAGCTCGGCTGGCTATGCCGGGATCAAGGCAGAGGCCGAATTCGACTTCGAAGTGCGTCCGCTGCCCTATTGGGACGGCGTCGATGGCGCTCCGCAGAACACCATCATCGGCGGGGCCTCGCTCTGGGTGATGGAAGGCCAGAGCGACGAGGAATACAAGGGCGTTGCCGCGTTCCTGAATTTCCTCTCCTCGGTGGATATCCAGGCCAAGTGGCACCAGGACACCGGCTATCTGCCGATCACCACAGCCGCCGGCGAGAAGACCAAGGAGATGGGTTTCTATGACGAGAACCCGGGCACGGATATCGCCGTCATGCAGATGACCACGAACGAGCCGACCGCCAATTCCAAGGGCCTGCGGCTTGGGTCCTTCGACCAGATCCGTGGCATCATCGACGAGGAGCTCGAGGGTGTCTGGGCCGGCGACAAGACGGCTCAGGAAGCCATGGACAGCGCCGCCGAACGCGGCAACGCCCTGCTGCGCCGCTTCGAACAGTCCGCCAAGTAAAGGACGTAGGCGCCCCGGGGTCCCGGGGCGCCTCCGCACAGAATGGAAAAACGGGTCACCTTCAAGGGCATCTGGTTGCCGCTTCTGCTGGTTCTGCCGCAGTTGCTGATCACTGCCGTCTTCTTCTTCTACCCGGCCGGTCAAGCGGTCTGGCAGTCGCTCTTCATCCCCGATCCTTTTGGCCTGTCGATGCAATGGGTGGGCCTGGGCAATTTCGAATTCCTGCTCTCGGACCCGTATTACCGCGCCTCTTTCGCGACCACCGCGGTCTTCTCGATCCTCGTGACCGTGGTCTCGATGGGCGTGGCGCTCTATCTTGCCGTGCTGGCCGACCGGCTTATCAAGGGCTCCGGCACCTATCGAACGCTGCTGATCTGGCCATACGCTGTCGCGCCCGCTGTTGCCGGTGTGCTCTGGCTCTTCATGTTCAACACCCGTGTGGGCGTGGTGACGTGGTACCTCGGACAGCTGGGCTACGACTGGAATCACGTTCTGAATGAGGGAGAGGCGATGGGCCTCGTGGTCGTGGCCTCTGCCTGGGGACGCATCAGCTACAACTTCCTGTTCTTCCTCGCCGGGCTTCAGGCGATCCCGAAATCGGTGATCGAGGCCGCGGCCATCGACGGCGCACGCTTCTGGACGCGGTTCCGGACCATCGTTTTCCCGCTCCTGTCGCCCACCACCTTCTTTCTGCTGGTCGTGAACATCGTTTACGCCTTCTTCGAGACCTTCGGCGTGATCCACACGATCACCAGCGGCGGTCCGCAACAGGCGACGACGATCCTCGTCTACAAGGTCTATGCCGACGGATTCGTCGGGCAGGATCTCGGCTCCTCGGCAGCGCAATCGGTGATCCTGCTGGTGATCGTCGGCATCCTCACCATCATCCAGTTCAAGTTTATCGAGCGAAGGGTGCATTACTGATGGCGCGCGATGCAAATACGGGCATGGTCGAGCGCCGCGGCGCCGGCCTCTGGCTCACCCATCTCGGCCTCATCATCGGTGTGGCGTTCATCTTCTTCCCGATCTGGCTGGCTTTTGTCGCATCGACCGTGACCCAGCCCGAGATCGTGCACCCGCCGATGCCGCTCTGGCCCGGAGACCAGTTCTTCGAGAACTACGGCAAGGCGCTGACCTCGGGCGTCAACGCACCCGTTGCGCGGATGCTGCTCAACTCGGCCATCATGGCGCTCGGCATTTCGCTGGGAAAAATCGCGATCTCGCTGCTCTCGGCCTTTGCCATCGTCTATTTCCGCTTCCCCGGAAAGCATATGTTCTTCTGGCTGATCTTCCTTACGCTGATGCTGCCCGTCGAAGTGCGCATCGTGCCAACCTACGAGGTTGCGGCGAATTTCGGCATGCTCAACAGCTATCCGGGCCTGATCTTCCCGCTGATCGCCTCGGCGACAGCCACCTTCCTCTTCCGTCAATTCTTCATGACGGTGCCCGACGAGTTGGCCGAGGCCGCGCGGGTCGATGGCGCGCGCCCGATGCGCTTCTTCGTCGATATCCTGCTGCCGATGAGCCGGACGAATATCGCGGCGCTCTTCGTCATCCTCTTCATCTATGGCTGGAACCAGTATCTCTGGCCGCTTCTGATCACCACGGACCCGTCGATGAACACCATTGTCATGGGCATCAAGCAGATGTTCCCCAGCGGTGACGACACGGCCGACTGGCCGGTCATCATGGCGACCTCGATCCTGGCGATGATCCCGCCGGTGGTGGTTGTGATCGGTATGCAGAAGCTCTTCATCCGTGGCCTTGTGGACAGTGAGAAATAAATGGCAACCGTCTCCCTTGAATCCCTGAAAAAGTCCTACGGCAAGCTCGAGGTCATCCACGGCGTCGATATCGAAATCGAGGATGGTGAGTTCATCGTCATTGTCGGCCCGTCGGGCTGCGGCAAGTCCACGCTGCTGCGCATGGTGGCAGGCTTGGAGGGCGTCTCCGCTGGCGAGGTCCGTATCAACGATCAGCGCGTGAACGAAAAGGAACCGATGGATCGCGACATCGCGATGGTGTTCCAGAATTACGCGCTCTATCCGCACATGTCGGTCGAGCAGAACATGGCCTACGGGCTCAAGATCGCAAAGGTGCCGAAGCCCGAGATCGAAGCGCGTGTGGACGAGGCCGCGCGCCTCCTGCAATTGGAGCCGTATCTCAAGCGCCGCCCGCGCGAACTCTCTGGTGGCCAGCGGCAACGCGTGGCGATGGGCCGTGCGATCGTCCGGCGCCCCTCGGTGTTTCTCTTTGACGAGCCGCTCTCCAACCTCGATGCGAAACTCAGGGTGCAGATGCGGCTGGAGATCAAGAAGCTGCAGCGCGACCTCGGCGTCACCGCGCTCTACGTGACCCATGACCAGGTCGAGGCGATGACTCTCGCGGACCGGATGATCGTGATGAATGACGGCGTGGCGGACCAGATCGGCGCGCCGCTGGAGGTCTATGCCAACCCGCAGACCGAGTTCGTCGCCGGGTTCATCGGCTCGCCCCCGACGAATTTCGTCGTCTCGGAGGCGGTCGGCGCCCCGGCCGGAACGAAGGTCGGAATCCGACCCGAACATGTGGCGATCGTGCCCGCTGGAGACGGCAGAACGACAGGCGCTGTCCTCTACGCGGAGCCGCTCGGGGCGGAGACGCTTGTCCACCTTGTCATCCCGGGCGATCAGTTCTTCACCGTCCGCCAGGACGGCGCGGTTGCTATCCCCGCCGAAGGGCAACAGGTCGGCCTCACCTGGAGCGAGGATGACGAGATGCGGTTCGGCCCCGACGGTCGGCGCATCTGACAGGCGGTGAAGCGGGACCTATCGTGACGAGGTTTGCTCGGCTTTCCGTCTCCTCGTCGGCAACCAGGTCGCCATCATGTACAGCAGCGTTATCGTCAGAGAGATCACCAACGAGAGGAGCAGGGATGCCTGTCCCGGCGACAGACCGCCGCTGAAACCGGAAACCACCCTTTCGGATAACTCGGCCCCGGTCCCCGGCCAGAACAAGACGGCGTTGACGGCCAGGATCGCGCCAAATGCCAGCAGTGTCAGGCCGCGGACAAAGCCATGCCCGCGGCGTGCGGACAGCATTCGTCGCAATGACCGCATGGAGCGGGCGATGTCGGCCTGGATCACCATGAGCGCCGGGACCATCAACAGCACGATGAAGAAACCGACCGAGAGGCCGTAGACGAGGGTCACGACTGTCGGCTTGAGGAAAAGCGATTGGCGGCTCTCCTCGAACATCAGGGGGGCGAGGCCGAGGACGGTTGTCAGCGTGGTGAGCAGGATCGGCCGCAGGCGGTCCTTTGCGCCGGCCACGGCGGCCGGCACGATCGCCTTGTGGCGCGCATAGTCCTGCACCGTTGTCACCAGCACGATGGCGTCATTGATGATGATCCCCGACATGCCGATCAGCCCGATCACGGTGAAGAGTGACATGGCCAGCCCGAATTGCGCGTGTCCCCAGATCGTGCCGATCAGCCCGAAGGGGATGACGGCGAGCACGATCAATGGCCGGAACCAGCTTCCGAAGACCCAGCCCAGCACGAGATAGATCCCGAGGATGCAGAGCAGGAAGCCCATCATGGCCTCGTCGAGAAAGGCGTCTTCCTGCATCGAGAGCCCGCCGAGTTCCCAGTCGAGATTGTAGCGCTCGGCAATCTCCGGAAGGATCTCGCTGCGCAACGCCGCCCCGATCTCGGCGGCGCGTTCCGGGCTGTCTTCGGCGAGGCTGCCAGTGACGGTGACAAGGCGGCGGCCATTTTCCCGGTTCACGGTGGAGAAGGCCGGGCTGCTGGAGGTGGTGACGATTTCCCCCAGTGGCACCCATTCGCCGGTCGGCGTGCGCATCCGGGTCGATTGCAGGAAATCGCCCTGCTGTTCGGCCTCCGGCAGGCGCACGGTGATCTCGGTGGTGCGGGTGCCGGCGGGGAATTCGGCCGCCGTGATGCCGTTCAGCCGCGCGAACAGCTCGGCGCCGATGGCTTCGGTGGTGAAGCCGAGCGCCTCGCCCAGCGGCGTGAGCCGGAGCACCATGTCTTCCTTGCCCATCGGCAGGCTGTCTTGCAGCCCGGTCACCTCCGGGTAATCGCCAAGCGCGGCGGTCAGGTCTCTCGCGGCAGCTTTCAGAACAAAGGAATCCGGGCCGTAGAAATTCACTGCAAGCGAGTCGCCGCCCGGCCCCGCGCCCTGGCTGCGGAAGGAGAGGAGCGCGAGCCCTGCGGGGCGGGTGACCTCCTGTTGCAGCGCGCGCACGAAATCCTGCGCCGAGAAATCGCGCTCGTCCGAGCCGACAAGGCCAATATCGATGGAGCCGAGCGCGTCCGGATCCAGTGTCGCCTCGCCGGGGATGCCCTTGCCGGCGGTGCCGCCGACCTGGGTCACGGAATGGATCACGGGCGAGCCGCCATCGACGGCGGTCAGCTCCTCGGACACGGCGGCCACCGCGCGGTCAAGCTCTTGCGCCATGGCGCGTGCGTCCTCGCGGGTGACCCCGGGCAGGAAGGCGAAATTGCCGGTCACCGAGCCGCGTTCGGGGGGCGTGAAGAAGGCCCAGGGCACGTCGCCGCGCAGCACCGTCGAGAAGGAGGCCGCCAGCAGCAGGATCATCGCCGAGATGACCGCATAGCGCAGCCGGATCACCCAATGCATGAAGGGCGCGAAGAGGGTTTCGCTCAGCCAGGAGAAGCCGCGGTTGAACTGCGTGGAAGGCCAGTCATACCAATGGCGTTTTGGGCTGGCCTCCAGCGCGTGACGCATGTGGTTGGGCAGGATGATGAAGCTCTCGATCAGCGAGGCGACCAGAACGGCGGCCACCACGAAGGGGATATCGGCAATCAGGCGCCCGAACCCGCCGCCGACGAAGAGCAGCCCGACAAAGGCCAGCACGGTGGTGATGGTGGAGGCGAAGACCGGCCCGAGCATCCGCCGGATCGCGTTGACCGGTGCCAGGCCGGGGGCCTCGCCCAGCGAGCGATGCCGGAAATCGGCATGTTCGGCGACGACGATGGCGTCGTCCACCACGATGCCGAGCGTTATGATGAGCGCGAAAAGCGACATCATGTTGATGGTCAGGCCGGCCGCATACATGACCGCGATGGCCGCCAGCATGGAGACAGGAATGCCCATCGCCACCCAGAAAGCCGTGCGCGCCGAAAGGAACAGGAAAAGCGTTATCAGCACCAGGGCGAGGCCCGAAAGCCCGTTCTCGATCAGGATGTCGAGCCGGTCTGTGATGTCCTTGGCACGGGTGTTGATCAACTGGACCTGCACGCCTTCGGGCAGTTCGGGTGCCATCTCCGCCGCCAGGGCGCGAACCGTTGCTTCCATCTTGATCGCATCGCCCTCCGCCGAGCGATCCACGCGGATCAGCACGGCGGGAGTGTCGCCGACGAAATAGGCGCGGCCCTCATCCGCGCCGGTCACGTTCACACGTCCGACATTGCGCAGGTAGAGCTTGGAGCCGTCCGGGTTCACCCGGATCACGAGGTTGCGGATTGCATCCGCATCGCGGGTCTCCTCGCCCGCGCGCAGACGCACCGATCCACCGGAGACCTCACCGGCGGGGCGGGTATCGACCTCGCGCGAGATGGCCTCGGCGACTTCCTCCATCGAGATGTCGTGGCGGATGCGCGACACTTCCGGCACCGCCACCTCAATCTGTGGCGCGGCAACGCCGGTGATCGCGGTACGCGTGATGCCCTGGCGGTAGAGGCGGGAGACGAACTCGTCCCCGATCCGGCCAAGCTGGTCTGGCGCGATGGGGCCGGAAATGACCACCTCCGTCACCTTGTCCCGCCAGGCGCCGCGCCGAACAACCGGCTCTTCGGTGCTATCGGGCAGCGTCTTGACGCTATCGACGGCTGCTTTCACGTCCTCGGTGGCGCGCGCCATGTCCCAGCCCGGTTCCAGGACCAGTGTCACCGTCGTCGAGCCGTCCTTGGACACAGCCGTGGACTCCGTCACCCCTTCAACGCCCTGCAAGGCCGGTTCCAGCAATGCCACGACCGAGCGGTCGAGCCCTTCTGGCCCGGCGCCGTCCCAATCCACCGTGACGGTGACTGTGTCGATCACCACATCGGGGAAGAACTGGGAGCGGATCTTGCCGGTCGCCGCGATCCCGAGGACCAGCATCACCACCATGACGAAGCTGGCGGCGGTGTTGTGGCGGGTGAAATAGCCCAGCAGCCCGGTCGATTGCGCGGACATCACTGGCTCTCCGCGATCTTGGCTTCGAATTTCTCCACCGTGCTGCGAGGCACCTCGGGCTGCGCCAGTTCGGCCAGCCATTGCGCCCGCTTCTCCGGCTTCATCTGTTCGCTGGCCTCGATGAAGGCGATGATGGCGGTGCGGCGGTCCTCGTCCAGCGCGATCACGGCGGGCGCAGGTGGCGCTGCCGGCGCGGCGGGTTGCATACCTACTGGCTCAGGTTCCACGGGCGTCACCTGGATACCCGGTCCGAGCTGCAGGGCGCGCACCTCGACGAAGCGCTCCCCGAAGGGCACATCGCCGACGATGATCTCGTCGCCCTGGTGTCGCAGCAGTGTCGCCTGGTGCTCGACGAGCCGGTTATCCTCTCCGATCAGCAGGAGGCGACCATCTGTCGTGATGGCGGTGGTCGGGATTCGGGCCACGCCTTCCAGCGGGCGCTCGGGGATGCGGACGGTCACGAAATCACCCTGTTGGACGAAATTCGGATCCGGCTCCACCAGCCGCGCATAGACGAGGCGTCCGATCTGCCCTTCCTCCCGCTCGGCGCCGGCGCGATCCAGCTTGGCGGGTAAGGTCGTCGTATTCCGGCCACGCTGCACCAGCAGTTCGACATCGGCTTTCCGCATCTCGCCCTTGTCGTTCAGCAGGCGCGCATACTGGTTGTTGGTCACCCGGAAGGCGACCTCCAGCGCGGAGCTGTCGATCAACTCCCCGAGCTGCTCATTGGTCGAGACAAGCCGGCCTTCGATCGCGGTGACATCGCTGACGATCCCGGCGAAGGGCGCACGGTGCTCGGCCTCCGCAAGGTCCCGCCGGGCTTCCTCCAGTGCGATGGTTTCCCGGCGGAGGGTAATCTCTGCCTGCGCCATCCGGGCTTCATCCCCGGCAACGACCTGCTGGCGGTTCAGCAATGTCTGTGCCGCTGCAGCCCGGGCAAGCACCGCCGTCTCCAGCTCGGCTTCCGTGGTCACGCCCCGGTCGCGCAAGCCCTGCTGACGCTCCGCAGCCTGCACGCGCAGGTCGAGCTGTTCCTGTGAGGCGTCCGCCTCGAGCCGCGCCAGTTCGAGCGCCGCCGCCGCCTCGGCCAATGTCGCCTCCGCTTCCGCAACATCCGTCTCCGCGAGGGCAACCGCGGTTTCGAGTTTCGCCGGGTCGATGGCAAAGAGCACGTCGCCAGCCGCCACGACCCCGCCATCGCGGAACCCCTCCGACAGCGAAACCAGTTTCCCGGCGACGGCTGCGCGCAACTCAAGCGTCCGGCCGCTCTCCAGGTGCCCATAGGCGGTGATGATCGGCGAAACCGTCTCTGCCAGAAGGGTTTCGACATTGACCGAATAGGCCCGCTCGCGGGGCTGTTTCTTCTTCGTCGCGCTTCCAACCCGATCCTGCCAGGCATCATGGACAATCCCGGCCGCTGTCAGAAGCAGCGCCAGCGAGACGCCTCCGATTGCCAGGCCGAAGCTCGTGCGAGCGATGGTTCCCATCAGATCAATTCCTGCGAATATGTTTATGCGTTGATGGTGGTACGTTCCATGGGCGCTGTTCCGTCGTCAACGGACTCAATGAAGTGATGCGACATTATGGTGGTGGGTGAGCCGCAAATTGGCGCAGCCGCGGTCTGCCGGCCGGACGCGCCCGGATCTGAAAGCTGCGCTCCTTTGCGCGATCCGGTCCCTTTCCGCATCTTGAACATTTCCAGATGGACGTCGCTCGGTGGGCGACACGGGACCTGGCTGGCCGGCGGCACCGTCAGACAGCAGAATGCCCCGGTGATCCGGGGCATCCAACGCGATGATGAAGCGGCTTATCCTGCCGGTTTGATCCGGCCCGGTTCGTCCTGTTCGAGATAGGCTTCTTCCGCCGGCGTCAGTTCCACCTCGTCATAGCCGGTGAACATCGGCTTGACGTGATGCCAGATCGAATGCCCGGTCGTCATCAGGTAGAGATGCATGACGATGAAGGAGAGGATGCCGAAGGCTGCCAGCACATGCAGGTTGCCGACGATCTCGATCCAGAAGCCCGACCCGGCCGCCGGCTCCCAGAGCCGATAGGTCAGATAGGCAATCCCGGTGATCCAGATCAGCGGGAAGACCAGCACCTTCAGCGCCAGGTAGGCCATGGACTGAAGCGGGTTGTGCTTGCGCCAGTAGACCTTGCGATAGGGATGGTCCTCGCCCTTGAAGATGCCGAAGCTGTAGAAGCGCATCACGTGGATGAGCCCGTCCGTGGTCGGCACGTAATGCCGCCAGGTCCCTGTGGTCAGGTGCCAGAAGATGGCAAAGACCCAGAGCAGCATCAGCAGCAGCGCCGAATAGGTGTGCCACAGCACCGCCTGGTCATAGGCCATCCATTCATGGATGCCGTAGAGCCGGAAGCCGGTATAGGTCATCAGGATGACGAGCACGACCTGCGCCCAGTGATAGAAGCGCTCGAAGGGCGGGAAGATCTGGACGGTTCTCTGGATCATCTTACTGCTCCTTTCTGCTGTTGCGGCCAAAGAGACGCGCGAGCCCGTGGAAGAGGATGCCTGCCAGCGTCAACGCGAGGATCAGCGCGCCGAGCTTGCCGCCCGGTCCCATCGGGTTGGCGCCGGGGATGTGGATGCCGGCGATATTGGCCAGGCGCCCGTCCTTCTTGTGGCATTCTTCGCAGTTCACGGCGTCCTTTGCCGGGGCGACCATGTGGGTGATCGGCCAGAACATCTCGGTCGAGACGAAGTCGTAGCTGCCCGAATACTCGGTGCCCGCCGCGGCCGCGCCCGCTTTGAAGGAGGTGTCCCAATCCCATTTGCCCCAATAAGCCGTCTCCGAGCCCGGTCCGAAGAGATGCGGATAGAGCAGCCGGTTGCGCTCGGTGTCGTAGGGCTGCTTGCCGCGCATGACCTTGAAGGGCCAGACACGCGCCGTGTCATCCTCCTGGCTGCCGGAGATCGTGTTGACCAGCATGATCTCGCCGGGAACGACCTCCTTGTCGGTATTGGCATACTGGATCTGTCCGTCGAACCAGTAATACTCCGGCTGCAGGTCCTCACCCCATTCGAAATCGCCCTTCTGGGTCACGTAGGTCGGCTTCTTCTTGCCGCTGGCGCTTTCGTATTTTGCCTCCTTGTAGGGTTTGCCTTCGTCGCTCATGCGACCGGCCGTCGACCAGTCCCAGACCGTCTTGGTCGGCACGCCGCCCTTGGCATAGGTCGGGATATGGCAGGTCTGGCAGGCGATCTTGTCGCGATGCGAGTTCAGCTTGAAGCCGATCACCGTCAGGCTGTCATGCGGCTCGGTATCGTGGCAGCTCTCGCAGGTGGAGACGTCATGCCGCTGGCCCGGAGGCGGAGCGCCCTCGGTGTCCTTGGCGGTCACGTTGTAGCGCGAACCGTGCCACTGGTGCTCGTTGGAGACATGGCAGGTCGAACAGGTGAAGTTCAGCCCGTCCTCGGCCATGTGCACGTCGATGCTCTCGTCGGGATTGTGCAACACCGAGGACAGGTCCCCGTGCTTCACGTTATCGCCGCCGCCGCCGTAGAAGTGGCAGTTTCCGCAATTGTCCCGATCCGGCAGGCCGACGCTCTGCGCGGCCAGTGTCAAATCGACCGGTTTGGCGGGTTTGCCGGTGTTGGTGACCGCCCCTTCCTTGACCTCCTTGCCAAAGGGCTTGCCAGCCCCGGCAGGGATCTTGAAATAGGTGTCGGACTTGTCGTGGCAGACAAGGCAATCCACCGCATTCGCCTCCATTGGCGGCGGGGAGGCCATGTCGGTCCAACCGTAGCCAACATGGCAGGAGGTGCAACGCGGCTCGTTTGCGGCCACGCCGACGCAATAGGAATTGATGACGTTGTTCTTGCCGAGATCCTGCGCCGTGTCGGGATGCTCGTAATCCCAGGTCCAGTGAACGGACTGTTTGACCTGATCGGACGCTTCCGTGTGGCAGGAGAGACAAGCTGCCGTGACCTCGGGGCCGGTTGCAAACGCCTTCTGCAGCGCTTCCAGCTTGGTATGGTCGACAGTGCTTGTGGAGCCTTCCGCAGGTGGCGCTCCTGTGCTCTGAGCTACGGCGACCCCGGCCCCTGCGAGTGCAAGGGTCAGGCCCACAGCAGCCAGTGATCTTGCGGAAATCATGTTGATGTCCCTCCATCATCCGGGTGTTTCAGCGGTCCTGAATGAGCCCATCAAACACCCGTGGGAGTGTTGAATCCATGACACAACACAGTATTTGAATGTTTTAATATGTTTACAAAAACAGAAATATATCTGTGTGGTATGCCTTTTGTTTCGGACATGTTTCTTAAAAAAATTAGCCTCCGGTTTAAGTTGGGAAAATTTATATGTGTGAAATACAGCATATGACCCAAAGTCGCGCGGATTTAACGCACCCGGAACAAGGTCAACCCGCCGCGCCAGCATTTCTCCCGAGGGCACCACAGTTTGCGCGCCGCCCTGATGGCGTCAGGTGCAAGCGCGGCAAAAGAAGGGTGGCACGTCTGGCCCGGAAAATGGAACTCTCGTAGCCGTTGGACGCATTTCATGACCGTGCGCCGCTTGGTCGGCCTATGGCTGCGCTCTGCGGCGCCTTGCCGGTGAATACGTGCCGGAATGCGCTCAAAGGCGCAACTCGGCCGGCAAACCTGGCAGGCTTACCTTCGGGCGGAGAATGCGGCGGGCAGATGTTCGCTGATCCCGTGGATGAAGATGTCGATCTCCAACGCCAGACCCACCTCGAACTCATTGAGGTCAGGCCCATTCCACGGATGCTGCTCGAGATGCGCAAGGAAGTCCCGACGTGTCTGCTCGTCGCGCGGCTCAAGCGACACTGTCCCGGCGGCCCGCAGCAAGTCGATGCGCTTGTGGACTTCGCACATGGCCGAGAAAGCTTCCATCATCACGCGGACGAGGCGGGGGTCCGTCTGCCAGGTTTGCCCATCGAAAACCTCCTGAACGACACGGTTGCCGGCACCGAGGCACTCATAGGCGACGCAACCCGGAAACCCGTCTTGCCTCAGCCTGTCATGGATCGTGCAACTGTGCCCCGACAGGTTCCGGCACGGCTCCCCGGGATTCTTGTCAAATGCGAAATCCTTGCCCTTGTCGAAAGCCAGCACGACACAGCAAAGAGCTGCGCATTTCGAACAATCTGTTTTGAGTAAGTCGGTCTGAGGCATTGCGCTATCGGCTTTCGATGGTCCGCCCAAGGCAGGTCTATGCGCCGCCGTATCCCTCGGAACACCTACCGAACGCAAGAGCCGGCCGATTTGCCGCGGTCTCGATCCACCGGCGTCAGAAAACATCTGACCATGCGCTCGCATCCGAACTTGACCCCTCAATTGGGGCTGCTCACCAGCGTCTGGGACGAAAGCCCGTGGTGACCTGTCTTTTGCGGAGCGAGTACGGCTACCCGATGTCGATCGCGGTGATTGTCGCCCGGCGCCCGTCGACCGCGCTGCTGGCAGCCGCCGTGACTGTCCTGTGCTACTTCCCATGCTCGACTGAGGGGGGAGGTTGGGGGGACGGGTTAGTCGAAACCTGGCATGGTGAGGTCTCAGGACACCCAGATTTGCCAGCCTGCCCCGGGAGGAACGGCCAGGCCAGCCAACCCAACGCCGTGCAAAGCACCTCTCCGGTCAGAGTCACCAGCCGGAGTTGAACGCTCAACACGATCGCCATGTCCGCCGGACAGCCTGCGGCGGACATCAGGGCGACCAGAACCGCTTCCCGTGTTCCGACGCCGCCCGGCGCCCCCGGTGTCACATACCCCGCGATCCAGGCGCAAATCGCAATTGCCGCGGCCACGGGCAGGGCGACCGTCGTCTCGCTCGCGGCAAGAAGAGCGAAACTTGTCCCGAGGCCGATCATGAACAGGGCAGAGAAGAAGACAGGCAGCAGGACCTTTGCAATGCGGGCCTGCCGCGCGAACAGGCGGAGTGAAAACAAACCTGCTGCGCACACCAACAGCGGAACTGGCCAGGGAAGTGCGGACAGGTCGACGGGGAGGTCTTCCTTCGGGAGCTTCACCCAGAGCAGAGCCAGAGCGAGAACCGCACCGAGCGGTGTTATCGCCAGTTCGAGCAGGGTTGCCCGCCCGAGATCGCCCGTTCCCAGCGATCCGTTGCGGAGATAGGCCGCCCGCCCGATCAGATGCGCGATATTGCCCGGAATATAGCGCGCCACGAGTGTCGCCGTGTAGGATTGGAATGTGCGTTTGCGTGGTTCGGTGCCGAAGAGATTGACGATTCGATGCCATGTCTCGGCCAACAGGAGCAGGGACAGGGCGTAGAACACGCCAAGCCCGGCCATCAAGGCAATATCCCGGATATCCGGCCGCCAGTCCGCCAGGGCTTGTCGGTTCTCAACCACGGTCCTTGCGAGAAACCAGATCGCCAGCGCGATAAAGATCAGTCCGACTGCCTTTGGAAGAAATCGCGCAACCGCGGGTTTCATGTCGATGCGGCTCCAGCGGCGAGCAGGGTGGTTTCGTCCGGATAGGGAAGGCTGGGTGTCAGTCCGCGAAGCCGGCTGCCGTGCAGACCACTGTTCTCGATCGCATCGCGGTATCGGGCGCGGTTCGAATTGTCGAATACGATGATGCCGTCCGGCGCCAGCCGTCGCTTGGCATGTTCGAGGCAGGCCTGCCGGGCCCGGCCATCGACCACGATCACGTCGAACGGACCATCCGCGGCATCGATCGCTGCGGCATAGGCCGTAAAGCTCGCCCCCGTTTCGCCGGGTTTCTGCGAAAGGTAGAGCGAGTCCTCGGACGGGGTCGCATCGGGTTCCACAAGGCGCAGATCGACATCGGCCTGAAGGGCATGGGCGGCGATCAGCAACTCGACCCGCTCATGCCAACCGGCCATATGCTCGACCGACGTCACCGACCCAGCCCTCCGGGCCAGCCAGACAGTGCTCGCGCCCGACCCGTATTCGAAAACGCGCGCGCCCGGCCGCGCCTTCAGAAAGGCGTCCACTTCATCGATGGCAGCATAGGTCCACCACGGCACATCCAGTGATACAAGCGCGTCGACATCGTGAATCGCGAAGAGGCTGCGCAGCCAATGGGCGCGCCGGGATCTTGTCGCCCGGCGATCCAGCCAGGGGATCAGCCCCACGGCGTCTGCGCCTCGGCCCAATCCATGGGCGATCTGCACGTATCCTGACTTTATGTTCCGAGAAATGGACATCTCACCCCTGTTCTCCAGTCTTTGCATGGGTCGCACGCGGCGATCGGCAGATCTCGTCGACACGATCCGGTGTGAAACCCTTCTCTGCGATCAGGTCCATGCAAGTCTCCTTCGACATCGCTTCGAACGGAGTGCCGGGCAGTTCCTTGAGCAGGACCGAGTAATTCAATGCGACCGCAGCGTTGAACGCCACTCCGAAGCACAAGACAACCGAGACAGCCAGGAATAGGCTGGCCGGTATGTTCGAGCGCGCGAGAACGGGGGTGATGCGGGCACACCCGACCAGCGCAAGCACTGCGATCAATGGCCAGACATCGACGTGATACCGGAGCGTAACGGTCGCGTATGACAAGATGAGCAACGCCGAGCATCCTGTCGCCAGCAGCAACCCGGAAGACGAAATCAGCAGCCTGCCGCCAAAGACCAGCCCGATGACGGCAAGTGCCGCGAACCCCGTCCACAGGAACGGAATCCCACCGCCCGGCATCTCGACGCGCACAAAGCTGAAGCGGCGCTCGGTGAGATCCTGATGCCACTGGTACAGACGATCATATTGCTTCGGCATCAGGATTCGTGGCGGTGCTCCGAAATACATCGCGGCATTGGCCGGCACGCGTTCGAGATTGAAACGCCCATAGTCCTCAAAGCCCTTCAAGCGCTTTGACGTCGGGCTCTCGTATCCCCAGAAGACCACGCCATAGGTCACGCCACCGCCCTCGAAGGCGCCATGCATTTCCGCGACATCTCCGAACTTGGCCTTGTTCAGGGCGAGAAAGGCCCCCCCGCCCAGACCGAGGATCGACAGAGCGAGTACAGCGGGAAGAAAGACACGGCGACCGAGTTGAGAAGCTGACAGACCGATTGCGAAAACCGTGCCGGCATAGAGCCCGACGGCCACGTTCGGGCGGGCATGGACGCTGATCGCGGCCAGGAGCGCCAATCCGAGAAGTGCCCAGAGCATCTGGCGCCGGAGAAGCAGGAACCGTGTCCAGATCAGGCAGTAGCCGGCCGTGAGCGCATAGGTCACCGCAATCGGTTCATTGTAGAAGGCAAAGTTCGATACCAGCAAAAGCCCCGGCATGCCCGCCCAACAGGTCAGCGCAAGCAATGCGGCCCAGCCGGAGGCGCCCTTCCCACCGTCGGGCCAGAAAAGGGACGCGACGCGCAGGAAAGCGGCGTGCCACATCAGCGTGCCGGCCGTGGCCCAGATCCAGAGCGACAGGGGAGTCAGGGAATACTCCGCCAGATCGACGAAAGGCGCCAGCAGGAAGCGGGTGAGAAGCGGAGCGATGCCGTGATAGCTATATGCCGTGCCATCCGGCGTGAAATGCCCCTCCAGACGCAGCAAGCGAGCGGGCAGGTCCAATCGCCCCTCACGCAGGGCGAGATAGTATTGGTCGTATATCTCCATCCCGAAATAGGGCGGCGAAAGATTTCTCCCCAACAGAAAAACAATCACGGCATAGGCGACCATCCCGATCAGGGCGCCGATCCAGGAGACCAGCACCACGCGGGAATGGCTCGGACGCGCGGCGGCGTCAGTCGCGAGGCTCATCCGCCGACCCTCCGTCGCGCGGCGGCGACTCCTGGGTCCGAAGCGCGTGCTCGAGGCGCCGCAGACGGAGGAGAGTTGCTTCGGTCAGTCGACGGTTCGTCGCGATCGTGTCGCTCAGAAAGGCAACGACCACCGTGAAATAGCCCGCCAGAAGGAACACGCCGCCAAGCACGAGCGATTGAATGTGACCTTCGCCATCGCCACCGAAATAGAAATACAGGAAGCGAATGACCGGGATGGCCCCGATCAGCAACATGAAACCGCCAAGAACCAGAAAGGCTGACAAGGGGCGATACATGACCGTGCTCCGCAGCAGCGTTGCCAGCTGTTTGCGAATGAACTGGATGTTCGAGCGAAACAGTCGCGAGGGCCGTGTGGACGGGTTGGTCCGGACCGGCACAGAGCAGACTGTGAAGCCTTGTTGACCCGCGTGGATCAGTGTCTCCACCGTATAGCTGAAGGGCGTCATGACGTTGATTGTCATGGCCGCTTCGCGCGAATAGGCGCGAAAGCCGGAGACCGCGTCATCGACGTCAATTCCTGCCATCGAACGCACGACGAAACTGCCAAGGCGCTGGAGATTCCGTTTCGACCGCGTGAACTCCGTGTTTTCGCCGGGCTTGCGATCCCCAAGTACGATCTCGGCGCGCTTATCAACAATCGGACGCACCAGTTCGGGAATCGATCCTCCCCAATACTGATTGTCTCCATCGGTGTTGACGATGATGTCGGCACCCGCAGCCAGGGCATATTCGATACCAGTCTGGAAGTTGGTTGCCAGACCCTTGTTGCTGGTTTGCCGGAGGACATGATCGGCGCCGCAGCGCCGTGCGACAGCCGTGGTGTTGTCTGTCGAGCCGTCATCGATGACGAGGACCTCCACCACGCCAATGCCGGGAATGCTGCGTGGAATGTCGGCAATCGTTTGAGGCAGGGTCGTCTCTTCGTTGTAGCAGGGCACCTGGACGATGAGTTTCAATCCACAGGTGTCGCCGTCGGCTGAACCGGACGTGGAAACAGAGGGATGCAAGGTATCAACCTGATACTCGATCTGTGCCATAATCTGCCTGTGTTTCTGTGTTCGGTCGAATTCACTGCTTCCTCCAATACTGCCGTGTCAGAAGCTGGGCGAATAGTCGGTAATTTCGAGTGACAGGCGCGTCGGCGGCAGCGTGGTCATTCCGACACAAACCGGCCGCAGGTGTGATAGGCTCTGCCCGCTTGACGATGCTGGGTGATGCCTTGAGATGGGGCCATCCTGCTCAGGGTTTCTCAGGCACCGATCTCGCGATACTGGCCGTGGAACCGCTCGCGAAGACTCGATGGTCCAGGCGCGATTGCACCCGGCAGTTTCGCGCAGCGCGGAACAATCCATCGGCCCTTCGAAACGCCGCCGACACGATCTCCGCCGAGAGCGATTGAAACACGCCGGTCCGGGGGATAGATAAGCCGGCAACCAGATTTCCCAGATGCGAGCACCCCCGATGGCTTCCTACCAATATGTCTACCACATGGACGGCGTCTCCAAGACCTACCCCGGTGGCAAGAAATGCTTCGAGAACATCCGCTTGAGCTTCCTGCCGGGCGTGAAGATCGGCGTGGTGGGTGTCAACGGCTCCGGTAAGTCGACCCTGATGAAGATCATGGCCGGGCTCGACAAGGATTTCTCCGGCGAGGCCTGGGCCGCCGAGGGCGCCAAGGTCGGCTACCTGCCGCAGGAGCCGCATCTCGACGAGAGCCTGACCGTGCGTGAGAATGTCATGCTGGGCGTCAAACCCAAGAAGGACATCCTCGACCGGTATAACGAGCTGGCGATGAATTACTCGGACGAGACCGCCGAGGAGATGGCGCAGCTTCAGGACGAGATCGACAGCCAGAATCTCTGGGATCTCGACAGCCAGGTCGACGTGTCCATGGAGGCGCTGCGCTGCCCGCCGGACGACGCCATGCCTGAAAACCTCTCGGGTGGTGAGCGCCGCCGGGTCGCGCTCTGCAAGCTGTTGCTCGAAGCCCCCGACATGCTGCTGCTGGACGAACCGACCAACCACCTCGACGCCGAGACCGTCGCCTGGCTCCAGCAGCACCTGATCGACTACAAGGGCACGATCCTGATCGTCACCCACGACCGCTACTTCCTCGACGACATCACCGGCTGGATTCTCGAACTCGACCGTGGCCGGGGCATTCCCTACGAGGGCAATTACTCCGCCTGGCTGGAACAGAAGGCCAAGCGGCTGGAACGCGAGGCGAAGGAAGACGCGTCCAAGAAGAAGACGCTGGATCGAGAGCTTGAATGGATCCGGGCTGGTGCCAAGGCCCGGCAAGCCAAGCAGAAAGCCCGGATCAACGCCTATGAGGAAATGGCCGGGAAGTCCGAGCGCGAGAAGATTTCCAAGGCCCAGATCGTCATCCCCAACGGCCCCCGCCTTGGCCAGAAGGTCATCGAAATCGAGGGGATGTCGAAGCATTACGGCGACAAGCAGCTCATCGAAGACCTCTCGATTTCGCTTCCGCCCGGCGGCATTGTCGGTGTGATCGGTCCCAACGGCGCCGGCAAATCGACGCTGTTCCGCATGCTCACTGGCCAGGAAGAACCCGATACCGGCACGGTCGAGCTTGGCGACACGGTCCAGCTCTCCTTTGTCGACCAGTCCCGCGACTCGCTGGATGACAAGGCGACCGTCTGGGAGGAAATCTCCGGCGGCGGCGAGATCATCGAGCTTGGCGACGCCCAGATCAACTCCCGCGCCTATTGCGGCGCCTTCAACTTCAAGGGCGGCGACCAGCAGAAGAAGGTCGGCCTGCTCTCGGGCGGTGAACGCAACCGGGTCCACATGGCCAAGCTGCTGAAGGAAGGCGGCAACGTGTTGCTGCTCGACGAACCGACCAACGACCTCGACGTCGAAACCCTCCGGGCGCTGGAAGACGCGCTGGAAGATTTCGCGGGCTGCGCGGTGATCATCTCCCACGACCGCTTCTTCCTCGACCGTCTCTGCACCCACATTCTCGCCTTCGAGGGCGAGGCCCATGTGGAGTGGTTCGAGGGCAACTTCGAGGCTTATGAAGAGGACAAGATCCGTCGTCTGGGGCCGGATTCGGTCGAACCGAAGCGGGTGAAATACAAGAAGTTCACGCGCTGAGGCATGTTCCCCGGTCTGGCCGGGGAACAGCACGGCTCTATGGCAGCTTGGACCTCGCGAGTTGGCGTCAAGCAGTCGTGAGATGCTCAAAGAGAATGGTTCCTCCCTCGATCCCATGTCAGGTCCCCGACGGGGTCCGACCAGAGATCGCGGGGGAGGACACTGAAGTGGCGCCGCCCGGATCGATCACGGCATCGCGGATCGCACATTCCAATGGCGCACCCTACAGGCGGCAAGGCATTGCCTGCCTCCTATAGCCGGACAGACCGAACAGGCCGCTGGTCGATGAGCCGTGTCAGGGTCGGGCGCCGGAACGCCGCTCTTTTCGTGGTCCCGGAATGCAGTTTCGCCCATGCATCTGCGCCAGATCGTGATATTTCGGCACTATGGAAATTGTTCTCTTTACCACGTTCATCGCGTCCCTGTTTCTCGTTATCGGAGCGGCCGAGCCGTTGGCCGCTCGGCTGCGCGTTCCCTATAGCGTCATCCTCGCTATCCTCGGCATCCTGATTGGCGCCGGGGCGATATTCTTTCTCCGGACACCCCTCACCGATGCGTTGAACCCAGTCGCCGAAGCGGTCCTCGGTTTCCCGATCAGATCCAACGTCTTCCTCTACGTCTTCCTGCCGACCCTGCTCTTTCAGGCAACCCTCGGAATGGATGTTCGCCGGATGCTGGACGACTGGGTTCCGATCCTCGTGTTGGCGGTCGTGGCTGTGGTCGTCGCCACGGTCTGTGTCGGATACGCGCTCGCCTCGGTCAGCGCCTTGCCGCTTGCGGCCTGCTTGCTCGTCGGCGCAATCGTCTCAACGACCGACCCATCCGCGGTGGTCTCGATCTTCCGGTCGATTTCCGCGCCGCCGCGCCTCGCCCGTATCATCGAAGGCGAAAGCCTGCTCAACGACGCCGCCGCGATTGCGCTGTTCGGCCTGTTCATGAGCTTTGTCATGCTCGGTGTTCCGAACCCGACGCTGGCCGATGCAACCGTGCAATTCCCGCTTCTGATCCTTGGTGGGGCGGCGGTGGGGTGGGTGACGGCCCGAATCGCGGTCTGGGTCATGGCCTTGCTCAACCAGCATCACATGGCGCAGCTCTCGATCTCTGTCGCGCTGCCATATCTTGCCTATATCGTGGCGGAGCAGAGCGTTGGTGCGTCGGGGGTGATCGCGGTTGTTGCCGCCGGGTTGACGTTGAACCTGGCCGGCCCGGGGCGGCTTTCGCCGCAGGCATGGACCAACTTGCGCGATCTCTGGGACATACTTGCCCATTGGGCGGGAGCGTTGATCTTCATAATCGCCGCAATCCTGGTTCCCAGGACTTTGGAAGAATTCCGCATCGAGGATCTGATGCTGATCGGGGTGGTCGTCGTCGCCGCGATAGCGGCCCGTGCCATTATCCTGTTCGTGCTGTTGCCACTGTTGGCGCTGGTGCGGGCCTCGCCCGTCGTGGAGCGCCCCTATCGGGTGGCGATCCTGTGGGGCGGGCTGCGCGGGGCCGTGACACTCGCCCTGGCATTGGCCGTGACCGAGAGCTTTCGCGTACCCGAAGAGACAAAACGCGTGGTCGGCGTTCTCGCCACCGGTTTCACGCTCTTTACGCTGCTCGTGCAGGGAACGACCCTGCGCACGGTCATCCGCCGGCTCGGCCTCGACCGGCTCTCGCCGATCGATGAGGCGTTGTCACGACAGGTGGTCGCCGTTGCCTTGCAGACGGTGCGGGAGGATGTGGCGCGCAGCATCGAAACCTATGAGCTCAACCACGAGCTCGTGCGCTCCGAGGCCAAGCGCTTCGGAGAACGGTTGGAACTCTCGGTGAAAGCCGCCGAAGAGAATGCCGATATTCACGAGAAAGACCGCGTAACGCTCGGATTGATCGCGTTGGCCGGGCATGAGCGGGACAGCATACTTGTCGGTGTACGCCAGAGGATGATTACGGCCCGAATGGCCGAGCGCCTGCTGTTGGACGCCGACCGGCTGATCGAGGGCGTGCGCACCAATGGCCGCAGCGGCTACCAGCGGGCCGCGGGACGGAGCGTCGCCTATGGCCGGACCTTCCGCGCCGCCGTCGTGCTGCACAACAGGTTCGGGCTCTCGGCCCCCCTTGGCAGGTTGATCGCCGACCGGTTCGAGATGTTGCTGTTCCAGCGTCTGATCCTGCATGATCTCGACCCATTCATTCATGGACGCATCCGCCGGATTCATGGCCGGCGCGTTGCCGATCTGATGCACGAATTGCTCTCACGGAGGATCGAGTCGGTCAGGACCGCGTTGGAGGGGCTGCGCCTGCAATTTCCGGGCTATGCCGAGGAACTCGAGCGGCGTTTCATTCGTCGCACGGCGCTTCGGATCGAGGAACGGGAATACACCACGATGCGCGAGGACGGATTGATCGGCGCCGAAGTCCACACGTCCCTGATGCGGGATCTGGCCGCGCGACGTGCCGCGACCGAGAAACGCCCACCCATTGATATCTCGCTCCGGCGGTCCGAGCTTATCCGCCAGTTCTCACTTTTCTCCGATCTCGACGTGATCTCGCTGAAGCGCCTGAGCCGCGCATTGCGGACGCATTACGTCAATTCCGGCGATGTCATCATTCGGCGCGATGGCGTCGAAAAGAGCGTGTTTTTCATCGCCTCGGGGGCGGTCGAACTGGAACGTGCCGGCCATCCCTGGCGCCTTGGACGCGGCGAGGTGTTCGGTCAGTTGATTGTTCCGACGAGAAGGGCGCGGCGCGTCGAGGCGCGTGCCATTTCCCCCACGACGCTGCTTGTGCTGGACGAGGCGCGGTTCCGGCGGCTTCTCAAGAGAAGCGAAGCATTGCGGAACGCCGTGCAATCAAGCGCCGAAAGGAGCGGTCTCGACACGTCCGGATTGCTGATTGGAAAAGGGGAAGAGGCCTGAGGCCGGCCATGTCACGGATGCGGCCGTGACGGGGCGGGGAGAACCGCATTTGTCTACAGTTTCGAGCGCCGATAGCGTGCAGGGGTCTCGCCGGTCCAGCGTTTGAAGGCAACGGAAAAAGCGGCCTGATCAGCGAAATCCAGCGCGAAGGCAATCTGGGCGATGCTCTCACCGCTGCGCAGCAAGCGCTTGGCCAGATCGCATTGGGTTCCTTCGAGGAGCGCCTTGAAACTCGTGCCTTCCGTCGCCAGCCGTCGGGTCATCGTGCGACGCGTCATGCCAAGCGCGTCGGCAACCGTGTCACCGTTCGGCATACGCCCGGGCAGACGGTCCTCAAGGAAATCCGTGACTCGCTCCGACAGGCTCTTTTCTGCCACGGGCCGCGCACGCAGCTGTGTCTCCCCGTGCTGGCGCAGATGCCCCAGCAAGGCAGCGTCCGCGGTCGGGATCGGGAACTGCATCGCACCGGGCGGAAGCTGCACCGCATAGCTGTCGCAATTTCCCGCCACGGCACAGCCGGCAAGCTCTGACAATCTCTGGCAATGTTTCAGGTCGTCGGTGTCGAGTTCCAGCGAGATCGGCCAGAGCCCGTCTCCGGCAATCTGGCGCAAACGCCGGTAGAGCCCGAAGAGCAGCATCTCGCGATGTCTGGGGTATTGGTGCGTCGGGATCACGTTGCTTGACAGCGTGAGCCGCGGCCCGTCTGCCGAACCGACCAAGCCGATCCGGACATCTGCATCCTGCATCGCATAATAGCGCTGCGCCAGCATCAGGGCCTCTTGCAGCGTTGTGCTTGCACTCACGAGATAGGCGACCAGCGTGCCAGGCCCCTGCGCCGACAATCCCACGCGGGCCGCGAATGTCTTGTCTCCCAACTCCCGGCAGGCACGTTCGACGAGGCCCGCCTCATGCAGAAGCTCAAACGTCCCGTCCGGTTGGTCGAGCGCTTCGGGTGCGGCGCCGGCCATCTCGATCAGGTCAGCAAACGGCGTCCGCGCGGCGGGCTCTCTGGCATAGACCTGCGCGACACGCCGAAGCCTGTATGTGCTGACGCGTGGCACGGCCTCTCCTTCTCCAGCCTTCCTCCCGACCGGGGCATTCGTCCGATCCCGTCTGTCCGGGCAATTGTCCAGAACGCAAAAACAACTGTCCAGCCCCCAAAGGAACGTATCCGCGCCCGGCGTTACATCCGCGTCATCCAAGAGGGAAGACACAGATGATCTACTACGCTCGCTACTACCGCCTTTGGGCCGCACTCCAACCGCATCCCAGCGGCAAGCCGCACCCTTTGCAAAAGGGAGCGCCGAAATGACCCCGGAAGAACAGGTCATGGTTCTCGTACTCCGGATCGAAATCCCGGTGACGCTGAAACTCCAGGACATTGCCGAGACCCCGCCGAACGAGACCCCGTCCCGGGGCAATCAGCGAGTCGAGGCCCGGAAATGGGCCCCCCCTTATC
>NZ_JAWMPX010000012.1:0-146657 GCF_033101155.1 Tropicimonas sp. TH_r6 | reverse complement strand
GGCAAGCAGGCGCGGCCCGACTCGGGCTATTCCCGCACGATCTGGGGCGCAAAAGGCGCGCTTCTGGGGCATGTCGGCGAGGGCAACCGCAAGGATATCCGCAACGCGGTGGAAGCGGCCGGCAAGGCGTCTGGCTGGGCGAAATCCACCGGCCACCTGCGCGCGCAGATCCTCTTCTACATCGCCGAGAACCTCTCTGCCCGCGCCGCCGAATTCGCCGCCCGGATCGACGCCATGACCGGTGGGACAGAGGGCGCCGAGGAAGTCGAATCCGCCATCGACCTGCTCTTTACCCATGCAGCCTGGGCGGACAAGCATGACGGCGCCGCCAAAGGCGTGCCGATGCGTGGCCTCGCCGTGGCGGTGAACGAACCGCTCGGCGTGATCGGCGCCATCTGCCCGCCAGAGACGCCGCTCCTCGGCCTCATCGCCGCCATGGCCCCGGCCATCGCCATGGGCAACCGGATCGTGCTCGTGCCGTCCGAAGCCTTCCCGCTGGCCGCGACCGATTTCTACCAGGTGCTGGAGACCTCCGATGTCCCCGCCGGCGTGGTCAACATCGTTACCGGCGCACAAGCCGCCCTTTCGGCCGATATCGCCTCGCATCTCGATGTGGACGCGGTCTGGAACTTCTCGACCCAGGCACTGGACGCGGCAATCGAGATGGCCGCAGCCGGCAATCTCAAACGGACATGGTCTGCGGGGATGGGCGCGGCGTTGACCGGACGAGACGTGCTGTCCCAAGCAACGGAGATCAAGACGATCTGGGTGCCTTACGGCGAGTGAAGCCCGCGGAAGAGGTTGGTTTCGAGCCGATTGTGGCTATTGGACCGGCAAAAGCACCGATGACAGCCGACCACCTGACCGCTGAGGTCCTGCATTAACCTTAACTTCGGTTAAGGTTAATGCACGGAACCAGAGTCGGAGAAGACGTCCGATGTGATTCCCAGTTCACGAAACGCCGCCTATGAACTTGGGGAATGTCTGCTGCCTGGCACGGGATCGAGGCCAAAGGTCCCCGTGCCAGCGCCGGACCGCCCCGGCGGGCTGGCGCTTTGCCACCCGCGCGCAAAGCGCTGTCCTGTTTCGGGCTTGGCAGGCATTACGTGCATCATTCGGATGTTGTTGCGCCACCCCGCGGTCCACCGCTGGCACGGCTCCCGTTGCGCTCGATGGCGACCTCTGCCTAGCCCTTTACTGCCGCGCGATACCACCGCACCAGCGCCGCCCGATCCGCTGCCTCCATGTAATTCGCCACGCCCGGCGGCATGGCATGGGTCACGCCCGCCTGCAGGTAGATCTCTTGAGCATGGCGCGCCACATCACTCTCGGTCACAAGCTTGACCCCCTTGGGCGGGACGCCAAGACCCTCCCATGACGGCTCCGGCGCGTGGCACATCGAGCAATTGTTCATCACCACCTCGACAGCCTCGCCAAACCCCTCGGCGGCGGCGTAGCGCTGCTGCACGGGCGTCAGCGCCTCCTCCTCCCAGCCCTCATCCTCGCCATAGAGCGGCGCCATGGAGAGCGCCACGATGGCCGCGAAGAGCAGCAGGGTCGCGCCCCAGGTCCAGAGCGGCCCCTTCTTCGGCCAGGGCGAGGCATGCAGGGAGTTGAAGTAATGCCGGATCGTTACCCCCATCAGGAAGACGAGGCTGGCAATCAGCCAGTTCCACTCGCTCGCAAAGGCCAGCGGGTAATGGTTCGACAGCATCAGGAAGATGACCGGCAGGGTCAGGTAGTTGTTATGGGTCGAGCGCTGCTTGGCGATACGCCCGTATTTCGCATCCGGCACCCGGCCCGCCTTCAGATCCCCGACCACGATCTTCTGGTTCGGGATGATGATGACGAACACGTTGGCCGACATGATCGTCGCCGTGAAAGCGCCCAGATGCAGCAGCGCCGCACGCCCGGAGAAGATCTGCGCATATCCCCAGGCCATGACCACAAGGATCACGTAAAGCAGGAGCATCAGCTTGGTATTGTCCTCCCCGAAGGAAGACTTGCAGATCCGGTCATAGGCCAGCCACCCCAATGACAGCGAGGCCATGGAGATCAGGATCGCCAGCCAGATCGGCAGATCGAGCACCTGCGGGTCCACGAGATAAAGATCCGCGCCGAGATAATAGACCAGCACCAGCATGACGAACCCCGTCATCCAGGTCGCGTAGCTCTCCCATTTGAACCAGACGAGATGATCCGGCAGCCGCTCCGGCGCCACGAGATATTTCTGGATATGGTAGAACCCGCCGCCGTGAACCTGCCATTCCTCGCCATAAGCCCCCGGCGGCAGGTCCGCCTCCTTGCGCAAGCCGAGATCCAACGCGATGAAATAGAAGGACGACCCGATCCAGGCGATGGCCGTGATCACATGTGTCCAGCGCGCGGCAAATTCCGCCCAGGCCCAGAGGATAGTCATGTCCATCGATCGTCTCCCATTCGCTTGCCCCCGACGTTCCCGCAATCGCCGCAAGAGATCAATTCGAAAGCCGGGGCACCGGGCGGGCTTGCCGTGGCTTGCCTGCTTCGATTAGGAATTGTGCAACCTCCGGCTGATGCCTGCGAAAAACGCAGCACTTGGCCGGATTGGCGCCGTCCGGGCGCTTTGCCTGATGCGCTCCCCGCCAATTTGCCGAAAGTAGCCGAATGCCCACAATCGACTCCATGAACCCCGACATCCCCCTCTTCGCCCGCACGGGCATCAACCTCGCCTCCGCCGGTCTCGGCGCCGAGGCCATTTCCTCTTCGGACGAGTTTTTCGCCCCGCTGGAGCGGATGTTGCACGATCCCGAGCCGGTCTTCATCCCCGGCAAGTTCGACGATCACGGCAAGTGGATGGATGGCTGGGAGACCCGCCGGCGGCGCGGTGGTGGCCATGACCACGCGGTGATCAAGCTCGCCGCGCCCGGGCGCATCCTCGGCTTCGATGTCGACACCCGCCATTTCACCGGCAACAACGCCCCTGCCTGCCGGATCGAGGCGGCTCATACAGACACGGTGACCGACGAGACAAGCTGGGCCGAAATCCTGCCCCACAAGGCACTCGGCCCCGACAGCCAGCATTACTTCCGCTGCGAGAGTTTCGAGAGCTGGACCCATCTGCGCATCCATATCTATCCCGACGGCGGCGTCGCCCGGCTGCGGGTCTTCGGCGTGCCCGAGCTGGACGCGACCGGCAATGGCGAGGAGATCGACCTCGCCGCCGCACTCAATGGCGGGCGCATTCTGGCGATGTCGGACGCCCATTACGGCGACTACATGCGCCTGCTCGCGCCGGGCCGCGGCATCGACATGGGCGATGGCTGGGAAACCCGGCGGCGGCGCGAACCCGGCTATGACTGGATGGTCATCGCGCTCGGCGCCCGCGGGAAGATCGACGGCGTGCAGGTCGACACGGCGCATTTCAAGGGCAACTTCCCGGATCGTTGCTCGCTTCAAGCCGCCGACCTGCAGAGCTTCGGCGACGGGCTGACACAGGCGCTGGTGACCGACTCGATGTTCTGGAAGACGGTCCTGCCGGAGGTACATCTGAACGCCGACTCGATTCACGACTTCCGCGACGTGCTGGAGGATCTCGGCCCGGTGACCCATATCCGCTTCAATATCTTCCCCGATGGCGGGGTCAGCCGGCTGCGAATCCTAGGCCGCCCCGCCTGAGCGCCGCCTATCGGGACACCAGCAGATAGCCGCGCGAGCGGTTGTCATTGTCGGAATCGGGCGTGTTCATCGCGTCATAGAGCGTTGCGGCATCGACCCAGACCGGCGGGTATTTGTAACGGGAGACATCGAGGATCAGGAACCGGTCGCTATCCGCGTCATAGGCTCCCAGCGGCGAGATATGCCCGCCACGCTCCTGCCCGATCCCGGCGCGCAGGTAATTGACCAGAACGAAGCTCTCGCCATCCTCGAGGCTGGCCACCGCGGCGCTGCGAAACGCGTCCAACGTGGTCTCCTCGGCGTGGTGTGCCTCCGCCGCAACCGCATGGGCGCCGAACATGCCCGCAAGCTCGTCCAGCGTCAGCCCGCCCCGCTCGATCCGGGCCCGCGGCTTCACCGCCTCGGTCTCGGCGGTGAACACATTCTCCTGATCGAACAGGCCAAGCCCGAGCGTCATGTCCGATTTCGGCCGGTCCACCTCCATCGCATTCAGCACCATGGCAATGCTCGCCGGCCCGCAAAAGGCGGGATGGACCTGGTTGGTGAAATGGATGCCGAGGTCGAAGTAATCGGCATTGGCCTCCGAGGAGAGCAACATCTGCCCGCCCTCGGCGCTGTTGAGCGGAATGAGGCTCTGCGGCAATGGCAGGGTCTCGGCACCGGCCGGCACGGCAAAAAACAGGGCAAAAAGGCTGGGAACAAACGGTCTCATGGCAATCCTCGCGCGTGAATGTGCAGTCATCAACGTCTTCGCAGCATCCCGCAAGGGTACAGACCGGCAAGGATTCGGGCAAATCGGGCGCCCCCGGATTGCGGGAGCGCCCGGGCAATCCGGTCAGGTCACTCCGTCCAGGCAATCGGCTGGGCCGGGTTGATCAACGGCTGGACCGCGAAGGGAAAGGCCTCATTGGGGCGGACATGAACCTCGACGGCATGCATGTTCGCCGATCCGAAGGTCTCCAGTGCCATGATGGTCGGCGCCTTTTTCGGGAAGGGACGGAACATGCGGAACGTGTGGCTGTCGCCATACATCAGCAGCACCGGCTTGTTGAAAGCGTTGGCCTCGGCCCAAAGCGCCTCGGCGAAAGCCTTGAAGCCGGAATGGCGCAGATACCCTTCCGCATCCCAGGGCAGGTTGAAATCGAACTCGAACATGTCGGCATGGATCGCCAGCACGACCGCCTTCGCCTCGCTCTGCGCCGCCACGGCGAAGCTCTCCTTGAGCCACGCGATATTGGCCGCGTCCCGGGCCAGGAACTCCTCGACAGCCGCAATGTCGCGCGGCTCGAAATTGTTGTTCGACCCGACGACATGGGTGGCCACGAACAGCACGCCGTTCATCTCCATCCGCGTGTTCTCCGGATAGCCCGCCTCGGCCATGCTCTCGACCGGCGCCGGGCTTTTGCCGAAGCTGGTGGCGGGATCGGCGAAATAGGCGGACCGGATATAGTCGAGACGCTCCAGCGGGTCGAACTCCCCGGCCTTGGCGCGGTGACAATCGGTCCATTCATTGTCACCCAGCGAATAGAGTGTCGGCGCGTCGAAGCTGTTGAGATAGCCAAGCTGCGCATCGAGCATCGCGTCGTCACACAGGGTCGAACCGGACTTGGTGTCGCCGACATGGACAACGAGCTCCGGCGCGCGGGCATTGATTGCCCCGATCAGCGTCTCGAACGGCGCGAACACGGTCTCCGGCTTGCCATAGGGCACATCGCCCAGCAGCACGAAATTGAAATCCTCGGCCTGGACGGCAGAGGCGCCGACAAGCAATGCGGCCGAGGCCAGCAGGGTCTTGATCATGGGAACTTCCTGAGTTTTCGGAATCGAAACGCCGCCTGAATGCACCTCTTGCGTGACGCTGGGCCGTAGCTCGCATGACACTCCGATGACGTTTTCCCTATCGCCCCGCCGAAAGGAACGCCGCGATGGCCTCCACCTCCGCCTGTGGCAGCTGAAGATCCCGCATCTCCTCGATCTCGCGCAGGGCGGTCTCGATCTCCCGCAAATCCTTGCCAGGAATGTCGATCCCGGGAGCGGCTTCCGCGCCGCCATGGCAAGCCGCGCAGATCCGGCTGTACAACCTATCACCGGTCTCCGCAGGGACGGGACCGGCCAGCAAGAGGGCTGTGAGAATGAGAGCGTATCGGGACACGACGACCTCCATCGGACGATGCCCCCGCACTAGCGCGGCTTCATGACCGACAGGTGTCACCTGAACGAAAACGGGCGCCCGAAGGCGCCCGTTCATCAATTGTCTGTCAGCCGGTTCAGCGGCGCGACGGCCCCTTGCGGGTGCGTTTCTTGCCGCGCAGGTTCGATTTCTCGATCAGGCCTTCATATTGATGCGCCAGAAGATGCGACTGGACCTGCTGGATCGTGTCCATCGTCACCGAGACAACAATAAGCACCGAGGTGCCGCCGAAATAGAAGGGGATCGAGAGCTGGTTGCGCAGGATCTCCGGCAAGAGCGCCACCAGCGCCAGGTACCCGGAGCCGAGCGCCAACACGCGGACCACGACATATTCAAGATATTCCGCCGTCTTCTTGCCCGGACGGATGCCGGGAACGAAGCCGTTCTGGTTCTTCAGGTTGTCGGCGACATCATCCACCTTGAACGACACGTTGAGCGTGTAGAAATAGGTGAAGAAGATGATCATCGAGGCGAAGAACAGCAGGTAGAGCGGCTGTCCGGGGCCGAAATAGGCGAGGACCGTCGACATGACCGGGCCGGTATTGCCGCCCGAGAAGGTCGCGATCGTCGTCGGCAGAAGCAGCAGCGACGAGGCGAAGATCGCCGGGATAACACCCGCCGGGTTCACCTTGACGGGCAGATGCGAGGAACCGCCGTCATAGACCTTCATGCCGACCTGCCGGCGTGGATACTGGATGTGGATCTTGCGAAGCGCCCGCTCCATGAAGACCACGAAGGCGACGAGCCCGATCATCATCAGCAGGATGCCGATGATCACGACCGGCGAAATGGCGCCGGAGCGGCCAGAGGCGAGGAATTGCGCCAGAGCGGCGGGAACCTCGGCGATGATGCCGACGAAGATGATGAGCGAGATACCGTTGCCGACGCCGCGCGCGGTGATCTGCTCGCCCAGCCACATCAGGAACATCGTGCCGCCGACCAGCGTGATCAGCACGGCTGCGCGGAAGAACCAGCCCGGATCATGCGCAAGCCCGCCGGATTCGAGGCTGACCGCGAGGCCATAGGCCTGGAAGGTCGCCAGGAAGACGGTGCCGTAGCGCGTCATCTGGTTGATCTTCTTGCGCCCTTGCTCGCCCTCTTTCTTCAGCTGCTCGAGCTGCGGCACCATCGAGCTGAGGAGCTGGATGATGATCGAGGCCGAGATATAGGGCATGATGCCGAGGGCGAAGATGCCCATCCGCCCAAGCGCGCCGCCGGTGAACATGGTCAGGATGCCGCCGATCCCGGCGGAGGCCTGCTCCATGAAGTCGCGGAGCGCCTGTCCGTCGATGCCGGGGACGGGAATATAGGTCCCGAGCCGGTAGACGATCAGAAGCCCGACGGTGAAGAAGATGCGCTGGCGGAGCTCGGTCGCTTTGCCAAGCGCACCCCAGCTCATGTTCGCCGCCATTTGCTCTGCTGCAGATGCCATTCGCGGTCTCTCTCAAGGAATGCGCCGCCGGACCGTCTTCCGGTCGGCGGCGCTGGAAAACTGAAGGTTAAGTAAGGGGCATCGTCGCCCCTCACAACCTCTTATTCGGCCGCTGCCGCCTTCGTGACGGCCAGCGAGCCGCCAGCCTTCTCGACGATCTCGACAGCCGCCTTGGAGGCGCCGGTGACCTGCAGGTCGACCTTTGCGGAAAACTCGCCCTTGGCGAGGACCCGGATACCGTCGAGCTTGCGGCGCACCAGACCGGAGGCGATGAGCACGTCCTCGGTCACGGGCGCGGAGATGTCGATCTTGCCGGCATCGATGAATTTCTGAAGGATGCCAAGGTTCACAACGGCCCAGGACTTGCGGTTCGGCTTGTTGAAGCCACGCTTCGGCAGGCGCATATAGAGCGGCATCTGGCCGCCTTCATAGCCGTTCAGAGCCACACCCGAGCGGGATTTCTGACCCTTGATACCGCGTCCGGCGGTCTTGCCCTTGCCAGAGCCGACACCACGCGCAACGCGCTTTTTCGAGGGGGTAGAGCCCGCGGCGGGGCTGAGTTCGTGCAGTTTCATGTCGCTTCTCCTTGCCGGATGCGGCCCCCAGCGACGGGAGCGGCCGAACACGGCATTTCTTGTTGGTTGAGTCGGGTCCATGCAGGACCACCGGGCGCGTTTACACGCCCGCCGTCCTCGTTTCAAGGGGGATGGCCCTATTCCCCGGGCTTTTGCCAGCACTGGGGATAGCCGTATCCCCACCGCCAGGGCAGCCCGGTGCAAGGCCCGCCCCCGAGACGCACCGCCTGGTACATGGCGACCGCGATGGCCGAATAGGCAAGCCGCACCTGTTCCTCGCTCAGGTCGTATTCCGTCCGGAGAATCTCGTCCTGTGGGCTGGAGGTCGCCTCGACGCAGCTTTGCAACACGCCATCGGCTTCCAGACGCGCGTCGAAACTCGCCTCTGCAGTCGGGTCCGCGCCGGCGTCGTGATAGGCCCGGTCATGTGTCACGCAGCAAGCTTCCCAGGGCGGGTGCCCGCCCAGAGCCTCGTCGAAGTCGGGATAGCGCTCGGCCATGAAGGACCAGAGACTCGACATCCCGCCGCTGCACCCATCGGTCGTGAAGGCGTTCAACTCGGTGCCCGGTGCCAGCCGGAGGTCCTCCAGCCATCGGTGAGACGGCAGTTCCACGGCGCGCGAGAGCTGCGTCTCCCAGCTTTCCGCCGTGGCCGTCCCAGCCGACAAGAGACCGAGGATCAGCAGGACCTTACGGAGAACCATCGCGATACACCTTGTCTGTCGCCACGAGGCCAAGCTGGCTTCCAAGCGCCAACACGACCCGCTCCAGCGTGCCAAGATCGGCCCGCTGCGCGATCACCTCCCGCGCCAGCGCGGGTTCATCCGTGATCAGCCCGTTGACGCCAAGGCTGAGCATTTCCGACATGGCGAGCGGATCATTCACCGTCCAGACATGGACCTGCTTGCCCGCCTCCTGAGTCGAGCGCACCAGCCGATGAGTTACAAGCTCCTTGTTCATCGCGAGGAAATCCGCCTCCAGCTCCCAGGGCCGGCCAAGGGCAGCCGAGGCCAGCAGGCCCACCGACCAGTCCGGCCGCAGCGCCTTCATCTTCTGCACAGCCTCGTATTTCAGGCTCATGAGCTGGACCTGATCCTCCATCCCGGCAGCCTCGACCACCTCGGCGACACGCTGCTCCAGCTTCTCGTCATGGCCATAATATTTCAGCTCGATCAACACGCCGGAGCCGGTGTCGCGCGCCATCTCCAGCACTTCGCTGAGCAGGGGCACCCGTTCCGCCGCATAATCCGGTGCGAACCAGCTGCCAATATCGATCCCGGCCAACGTCTCCGCCGTCGCGTCCCAGACTTTCAGCGGATCTCCCGCCAGCTTCATGAAATCGCTGTCATGCGCGACGATCACCTCGCCCTCGGCGCTCTCCTGCACGTCCAGTTCGATCCAATCCGCCGCGTCCTCGATGGCCAGGGCAAAGGCGGACATGGTGTTTTCCGGACGCGCCCCGGCGGCGCCACGATGCGCGATCACCTCGACTTCGTCCTCTGTCCGAACGGAAGCGAGGTCCACCGCCGCAACCCCGGCAGCCACGGCCGCAACCAGCGATCCACCGACCAGGACCATCCGCAGACGGTGCCGGTCCTCCCGCGTTCCCTTATCCGGCTGGTCCGCACCGGGCCACCCCGCGCGCTCCATCAACAGGCAGGCCAGCGCGCCCGAGGTGGTGGACGTGACGAAAAGATTTACCAGCGACCAGACCGCCAGCACGATCAGGAACGCGGCGGCCAGCGCTTCCAGATCCGGCGCAAAACTATCGACCACCAGACCGGCCGCAAGGCGGGCAACCCCGAAGACAGCCGCCACGGCCAGCGCCGACACCGCCCCCCAGACAAGCAACGCGATCAGGAGATCCATCCGACGGCCCGTCACCGCGGCGCGGCTCGCAGCAAAGCTCCGCGCCGGATGCACGCCTTCAAACAGCACCAGCGGCAGGGCAAAGGCCCAGCCCAGCAGCGCCCAGACAAGCGCCGCGAGCATGATCGCCAGCGTCACCCCGATCACCACCACCGCTCGCAGGAATTCCGGCGGATGCTCGGTGAGGTAGTAGTTGATATCGAACTCGCCCAGCAATCTGGACGCGACCAGCGCAGCAATGGCGAGGAACGGCACCGTCAGCAGGACAATCCGCAACAGGAAGCGGATGGCGAAGCCGAGAATGGCCCGGAACCGCGGCAGGATATGGCCCACCCCCTCCTCGAAACGCCGCTCGCCCGTGCGCCGCGCATGCAGCGCAATGGCCATCATGAAGGCGATGTTGAGCACATAGCCGGTCAGGACGAGCCCGCCGGCAAAGAGCGCGGCGACGAACCCGATCGGGGAGAGAAGAAACATCGCGATGTCGAAATCCGACAGGGCGGGCTGGCCCGACAGCGCAATGGCCCCGCGCAAGGCAAGCGTGGTTATCGGCGCCAGTAGGGCAAGCACGAGAAAGCCGAAGACGAATCGGGACAAAACGAAGGGCCAGCGCAAACGCCAGGCGTCATGAAACGCATCCGAGACAGCGCGCATAGGCATATTGGTCATGGGTCGCCTCCAGTTGAGCCACGCAGGGAAGCTAGCCCTGCCCGGCGGCGAGGTCGATGCCGTCTGTGGAAGATTTGGCGAGAAACGTCCTTGATCTAAAGTCGGCTTGAGGAATTAGCGTCGCACAACATCCCGAATCCGCGAAAGGATATCCCATGTTGAAGCGCCTGTTCCGCCGACCGACCCATAACCTGGGCTCCGCCATCGACTCCGAAATTCTCTCGATCTGCCACGCCGAGCAGGTCGAGCGCCTCTCCCTCTCGCCGCATCTCCGGCGCGATCTCGGACTGGATTGCGGCTGCACCGGCCCGATGCGACACCGCTAAGGAAGGCCCCCCGCAGGAGACGGTTGCCTCGTTGAGTTGGGCAATCTGGCACGGCAACGCTTTGTGCGTCCAGCACCGCAGCGTTGTCCACCGGGCCAGCCCAAAGAAAAACGCCCCGGAGCCTGGCTCCGGGGCGTTTTCAAATCACTGGCGAAAAGGCTTATTCGCGCTCTTCGATGATCTCGACCAGATGCGGGATCTTGTTGACCATGCCGCGCACGGAGGGGGTATCCTCCAGCTCGCGGGTCTTGTGCATCTTGTTGAGGCCCAGCCCGATCAGCGTCTGGCGCTGGACGGCGGGGCGACGGATCGGGGACCCGATCTGCTTGACGACGATGGTTGCCATGTCTCGCTACTCCTTACGCTTCGGCCGGGGCTTCGGCGGCTTCGGCCGGAGCTTCGGCAGCAGGGGCCTCGTCCTTCTTCAGGATGTCGGCGACCTTCTTGCCACGACGCTGCGCGACCATGCGGGGGGAGGACTCTTTCTTGAGACCGTCCAGCGTGGCGCGGATCATGTTGTAGGGGTTCTGCGAGCCGATGGACTTGGCAACGACGTCGTGGATACCCAGCATCTCGAAGACGGCACGCATCGGGCCACCGGCGATGATACCAGTACCCTGCGGGGCGGTGCGCATCACGACACGACCGGCACCGTGACGACCTTCGACGTCGTGGTGCAGAGTGCGGCCTTCGCGCAGCGGCACACGGATCATCTGGCGCTTGGCTTGCTCGGTGGCCTTGCGGATGGCCTCGGGGACCTCCTTGGCCTTGCCCTTGCCGAAGCCGACACGGCCCTTCTGGTCGCCAACAACCACGAGCGCAGCAAAGCCGAAGCGCTTACCACCCTTGACGGTCTTGGAGACGCGGTTGATCGCAACAAGGCGATCGGCGAATTCCGGCGTTTCCTCACGGTCGCGACGGTTGCCCCGACGTTGGTTCGGTTCTCTTGCCATTCGGCATTCCTTTTCTCATGGCCATTTCGGCCGTGTTGTTACAATCCAGGTGGGCGCCGCCTGACGGCAGCGCCCCCGGATCATCGGGACGGCCAGAAGGCCGCCCACAGATCAGAACTTCAGTCCGCCTTCCCGCGCGGCTTCGGCCAGAGCCTTCACCTTGCCGTGGAAGAGGAAGCCGCCGCGGTCGAAATAGCACTCTTCGACACCGGCTGCCTTGGCACGCTCTGCAAGCGTGGCGCCCACCTTGCCGGCAGCCTCCACGTTGTTCTTGCCGACAACACCGAGATCCTTCTCCAGGGAGGAGGCCGCGGCCAGGGTCTTGCCCTGAACGTCGTCGATCAGCTGAGCGCTGATGTTCTTGCCCGAGCGGTGCACGGAAAGACGAAGCTTTCCGAGATTGCTCTTGCGAAGTTTGTTCCGGACGCGCAGGCGGCGCTTCAGGAACAGGGTCCGTTTGCTGTTTGCCATCTTTTTCGTCCTTACTTCTTCTTGCCTTCCTTGCGGAAGATGAACTCGCCAGCGTAGCGAATGCCCTTGCCCTTGTAGGGCTCCGGCTTGCGCCACTCGCGAATATTCGCGGCAACCTGACCGACGAGTTGCGGGTCAATGCCCTCAACGACGATCTGGGTCTGCTTCGGGCAGGTCACGGTGACGCCGGCCGGAACCGGAAATTCGACGTCATGCGACAGGCCAAGGTTCAACTTCAGCGAGTTGCCAGCCATCTGGGCGCGATAACCAACACCCTGGATTTCCAGCTCTTTCTTGAAGCCATCGGTGACGCCGGTGACCATGTTGCCGACCATCGTGCGGGACATGCCCCACTGCTGGCGGGCACGCTTGGACTTGCCGCGCGGCTCGACGGAAACGGTGCTGCCATCGATGGTGATGGTGACATCGTCGGTTGCGGTGAAGCTCAGGGTGCCTTTCGGCCCCTTCACTTCGATGGTCTGGCCGGAGAGGGACGCGGAAACGCCCGACGGCAGGTCGACCGGTTTCTTACCAATTCGAGACATACCAGTCCTCCTTAGAAGACGGTGCAGAGAACTTCGCCACCAACATTGTTGGTACGAGCCGCTGCATCCGACATCACGCCCTTGGACGTGGAGACGATGGAAACGCCAAGGCCCTGACGGACCGAGGGAATGTCACCAACCGACATGTACACACGACGACCGGGCTTCGAGACGCGCTTGAGCTCGCGAATGACCGGGGTGCCGTCAAAGTACTTGAGGCTGATCTCGATTTCGGGGTGCTGAGTATCTTCCACAGACTCGTAGCCACGGATGTAGCCCTCGTCGGCCAGCACATCCAGAACCCAGGCACGAAGCTTGGAGGCAGGGGTGCGAACCGTGGACTTGCCGCGCATTTGAGCGTTGCGGATGCGGGTCAGCATATCACCAAGAGGATCGTTCATTTTATCTCCTCCTTACCAGCTCGACTTGACCATGCCGGGGATCTTGCCTTCGGAGGCAAGGTCCCGCAGCGCGATCCGGCTCATCTTCAGCTTACGGTAGTAAGCCTTGGGACGGCCCGAGACCTGGCAACGGTTGTGCAGGCGGGTGGCCGAGGAATTGCGCGGCAGCTTGGCAAGCTTCAGCCGTGCCTTGAAACGCTCTTCCATCGGGAGGCTCTCATCATTCGCGATCTCTTTGAGCGCGACTCGCTTGGCGGCATATTTCGCCACCAGCGCTTCGCGCTTCTTCTCGCGCTCGAGCATTGCTTTCTTAGCCATAGGTCAGATCCCTCAGCTGTTGAACGGCATGTTGAAATGCTTCAACAGCGCCTTGGCTTCTGCATCCGACTTGGCGTTGGTGCAGATAACGATGTCCAGACCCCAGGCCTCATCGACCTTGTCGAAATCGATCTCGGGGAAGACGATGTGTTCCTTGAGCCCCATGGCATAGTTGCCACGCCCATCGAACGACTTGCCGGAGACGCCGCGGAAGTCGCGGACGCGCGGCAGCGCGATGGTGATCAGGCGATCGAGGAATTCGTACATCCGGTCACCGCGCAGGGTCACCTTGGCGCCCAGCGGCATGCCTTCACGCACGCGGAAGGTCGCGATGGACTTCTTGGCCTTGGTCACGACGGCCTGCTGACCGGCAATCGCGGTCAGATCGTCTGCAGCGCCCTTGGCTTTCTTGGTATCCTTGACGGATTCCGTACCGGCGCCGATGTTCAGGACGATCTTCTCCAGCTTCGGGATCATCATCTCGTTCTTGTACGAGAATTCTTCCTTCAGCGCGGCGCGGATCGTGTCCTTGTAGACGGCCTTGAGGCGCGGGGTGTAATCGGTAGCATCAAGCATCAGATCGCGTCTCCCGTGGTCTTGGCGAAGCGGACCTTCTTGCCGTCTTCCTCACGGAAGCCAACACGGGTCGCCTTGCCGTTGGCATCGACGAAAGCCAGGTTCGACAGGTCCACCGGCACTGCCTTGGCAATGCGGCCGCCCTGAGAATTCTGGGTCTGCTTGGTGTGACGCACCGAGATATTGATGCCGCCGACGACGGCCTTGCCAGCCTTCGGGTCGACTTTCTCGATCTCGCCAGTCTTGCCCTTGTCCTTGCCGGACAGAACGATGACGGTGTCACCTTTGCGGAGTTTGGCAGCCATCTTACAGCACCTCCGGGGCGAGCGAGATGATCTTCATGAAGTTCTTCGCGCGCAGCTCACGCACGACCGGGCCGAAGATACGGGTCCCGACGGGCTCACCGTTATTCCCGAGAATAACAGCAGCGTTGCGGTCGAAACGAATGGCGGTGCCATCCTCACGACGAACTTCCTTGGCGGTCCGGACGACGACGGCTTTGCGTACGTCACCCTTCTTCACACGGCCGCGCGGGATGGCTTCCTTGACCGACACCACGATGATGTCGCCCACGGATGCGTATTTCCGCTTCGAGCCGCCGAGGACCTTGATGCACTGAACCCGGCGAGCACCGGAGTTGTCAGCGACATCCAGATTAGTCTGCATCTGGATCATTAGGTTTCTCCCGACCTTTGGGGGATGTTCTTGCTCTTCCCCCCAGGGTTTCGATCAAACTGGACTATGTCCCGGCCTCAGGCCGAAATCACTTCCCAGCGCTTCGTCTTCGAGATCGGCGCGCATTCCTGGATGCGGACTTGATCGCCGGTCTTGAATTCGTTCTTCGCGTCATGGGCGCGATACTTCTTCGAAGACCGGATGGTCTTGTGCAGAAGCGGGTGCTTGTAGCGACGCTCGACGATGACCGTGACGGTCTGCTCGTTCTTGTCGCTGGTGACGGTGCCGGTCAGAATACGCTTGGGCATGGATTAAGCCTCCGCTGCGGCCGACGCCGCCTTTTCGTTCAGAACAGTCATCACACGCGCGATGTCACGGCGAACCTGACGGGTGCGTGCGGTGTTTTCCATAGCGCCGGTGGCCTGCTGAAAGCGCAGGTTGAAGGCTTCTTTCTTCAGATCGGTCAGTTTCTCGCGGAGCTGGTCCGGAGTCTGATCACGAAGTTCGGTGGCGTTCATCGCCATTTCCTTTCTCAAAACGCCAGTGAGCCCCTGGATTGCTCAGGGTCACTCGAGACCTGACGGATGATTAGACGTAAACACACACGAATCCCGTCGCCGGGAATCCGTGAGATGACGCTCTATAGTGGTGAGTCTGTGTGGGGGCAAGGAAAAAAGGGCTCATCGCGTGGGGCAAGGCACCCTCGGAACGAGATCAAGCCAAGAGCGCTGCGTCCACCATCTCTACCCTTGGCCCGGGCGACCAGCCCGGGCCGCGCCCGACCCTCCCCCCCGGGAGGGCGCTTTGGCGATGTCCTTCGCCGCACAACCGTCCGTCGGGGCTTTGGGATAAATCGCAAACCACAAGCGCCACGAAGCGCCCACCCAGGGTCGTGCGCGGCCCTCCGCACTTCGCTCCCAAAGCACGCATCCGCGATCCGGAAATCCGCCTCCAGGTCGTCAACGACAGCTCTCGCAGGCCGAATACCCATGCTCGGCAATGGCCTCTGCCTCTTCCCGCCCCGACAGCTTGACCAGCCGGCCGCCGGGCAGCTTCGCGACATACGCACCGCTTTGCTTGTGCCGGACAACGTCGATATGCGCCCCCGCGGCCTCATTGAGGAAGCGGTCAACCCGCGCCCTGAACGCTTCGGAGGAATAGGCATAGACAAGAAGGAACAGGAGCCCGACACAGCCCACGACGGTCACCATGACCGTAGGCCTTTGCCGCGACCGGTCGTCCCAAAGCATCGCCGCTCCTCTCTCCAGCCAGAACACCCGACGCAACTCTACCAAATCTGTCGAGACATGCCCAACGTCCTCGGCGGCGGGACAAAAGGGCGACCAGCCCGGGCCGTCTATTTCAATCCCGACGACATGAGATCAAGTTATCCATACGGAAACAAACGCACCTGTTCAGGCTCGAATCCTGAAGATGGATACGCCATACAATAGACGTCCGAGTATCTCCAACGCGGGTATTTCTGCTGCGTGAAGATGCGTTCGGTTGCCTCTATTGTCCGCCAACTCGGGCCATACTGCGCTGACAGCAAAGTCCAAAGCGCAGCGAGCGCCTCCAAAACGGACATCAAGCTCGCTCGATGAAAATGCTTTGCTCTGTCGTGTTTCGCTGCGTTGTAGCTGTCATACCATTGCAGCGACTTTGTTGGAGCCTTGCGGCACCATTGTTCGAAAGGCCTAAACTCGCCGAGCCAAGGCATTTCCGAAAACTCGACTGAATACTCGTTCAACCGCATTGGCTCAAGAAGTCGTATGAAGTCGCCTGTCCGATATTGATCTTTTTCGACACCGTTCGCGCGAAGCACGCCGCGCATCTGATTCTCGCACTCGGTGCATATCAGTAGGAGCAGATTGCGTGTTCGGTTCCCGTAGGAATCAAAGTTCTCTCGGGTTGGTTCAATGGCCTCCAGAACCTCGTCAAGTTGCCTTACCAGCGATGAGAAGTGACGGGCAGAACCATATTGTTCTCGCCTATCGACTCTGAAAAAGCTGGGAACATCGAGCGGATGCTGGTCGGTTGACCTCGCGATTCTTGGATAGAACTGCCCCGGTTGGAGCGTCATCTGGTGCAGCACCACATTCTGCGTGAACTGTTTGCGGAGAGTTTGAGAAACGGTACTTGTTCCCTCGACCGGCACTGGTGTGAAGTTCGGAACTCCAACCCGTGTCAATAGCTTGCCGTCCTTTCTCCAGACATTCCCCGCGTGACCCCACGAGACCCCGATGAACAAAGCCTCCTCAATGTCGTGGTCCGTTTCTTCGTCTGAATCCAATGCCCGTTGGTTGGGTGCGAGCTTTGGTTGACCATTCATTGTTAAGTCCGCCCTTTTGATCTAGCGGCATGAGGATGTCAGTCTGATGATTTGAAAGCCAGCATCAAATGTCCGCAGGCGAGTCGGTCAGGAATTTCACGTCACCCTTCCTTTCCCCTCAATCCTCAAACCCACCACGATACCCGCCCTCGCCGGAGCCGGGATAACCCGCCGCCCGCGCTCTGCTGCCCCGCCTCCTGCGCGGCCTCGAACCGGCGGGCCGTATCCTCAAACTCCCGACGCACCTGATCGACCGAGCGACCGTCGAACCGTTCGATCATCTCCAGGTCGCGCATCGACACCACGGCGACGAAGGGCCGGCCATGTTTGGTCAGCAGGATGCGTTCGGGGATATGGTTCACCCGCGCTGTCCACATCGCAATCTGCGTGCGAAACGCGCTGAGCGGCATCATCTGGGTTTTGACAGTGGGGGCGGGGGACAGCTCGGACATACCCGCATCACACCTCACCCCGGTTTCGGGACCGTTAACCCTGCGCGCGCAGCCACAGGCAAAACCTTTCGACCAAACTTTCGGTCAATACCCCAGCCCGATTTGACCGAAAAAGCGACCGAACCCGGACTCCAGCCTCCTCAAACCCACCTCAACGAAGGGTTTCGGTCGAAAAACAGGTCATATCAGTCGTATTTTCGGTCAACTAAGACCCCGGTTTCGTACGAAACGACCGATACTCCGGTCAATCCCAGCGGTAATTGAAGCTCACGCTGATCCGCTCATCCTCGGCCATGTTCATCGGCACCTCATGCCGAAGCCAGCTCTCCCAGAGCAACACATCCCCGACCTTCGGCTTCATATGGATAAAGGTCTTCAACTCCCGCCGCGCCCCTTGTTTTCTTGGCGGCGCCGCCATCATCCGCCCCGACCGAGGATCCTCCAGCTTCAACGCCGACGCCCCCTCCGGCATCGACACATAGGTCGTCCCCGAAATCACCGAATGCGGATGCAGATGCGAGGAATGCGTCCCGCCTTCCGGCAGGATATTGATCCAGAGATCCTCCAGCTTAAGCTTTCGCCCATCCAGGTCCAGCTCCAAATCTTCAGCAAAAACAGCGACATGCCGATCCAGCGCCTCCTTCAGATCGGCAAAGACCGGAAACCGCCAGGGAAGATCGCTCAGCGACGCGTAAGACGTGTACCCCGGATACCCATTCTCCTCGCACCATTGCTGGCCCGCCTCATCATCCTCCGCGATGACAAGACAGGATGTCTCAAGCTCTTGAGGATCAATGGTTTTTCCCTGCTCCTTAAGCTCTGCGCGGTAAAGACGGGTGACAAAAAGGGTCTCGATCTGGGGCATGACGTCCTCGGCAGCTTGATCCAGCTTCAGGATAACCATTTGTCCTGAAAAGAAAAACCCCCGCCGAGTACAGCGGGGGTTTCAGGATTTCTCAAACTCTGCGTGCGAACACGCAAAGCCTTACCAGTCTTCGCGAACCACGACCCGGGTCTTGATCGGCAGCTTCATCGCGGCAAGACGCAGAGCCTCGCGAGCGACCTCATCAGTCACACCGTCGATCTCGAACATCACGCGGCCAGGCTTGACCTTGGCGGCCCAGAAGTCGACCGAACCCTTACCTTTACCCATCCGAACTTCTGTCGGCTTGGAGGTAACCGGGGTATCCGGGAAGATCCGGATCCAGACGCGACCCTGACGCTTCATGTGACGCGTCATGGCCCGACGGGCGGCTTCGATCTGGCGTGCGGTGATGCGCTCCGGCTGGGTCGCTTTCAGGCCGTAATGGCCAAAGTTCAGGTCAGACCCGCCCTTGGCTTCGCCCTTGATCCGGCCCTTGTGGAGCTTGCGGAATTTTGTGCGCTTCGGTTGCAGCATATTCTCTACTCCTTACCCACGGTCGCGGCGACCGCCGCCACCTGAGCCACGGGGACCAGGCGCATCCTGAAGCTCCTGAGCCTTGCGGTCACGCGCCGCAGGATCGTGCTCCATGATCTCGCCTTTGAAGATCCAGACCTTGATGCCGATGATGCCGTAAGCCGTGAGGCTGTCTTTCTGGGCATAATCGATATCGGCCCGCAGTGTGTGCAGAGGCACACGACCTTCACGATACCATTCGGTCCGGGCGATCTCGGCGCCACCAAGGCGGCCCGCGACGTTGACCCGGATACCAAGGGCACCCATGCGCATCGAGTTCTGAACCGCGCGCTTCATGGCGCGGCGGAACGAGACACGACGCTCCAGCTGCTGGGCGATGGATTCAGCGACCAGCGCCGCGTCCAGCTCAGGCTTGCGAACCTCGATGATGTTGAGGTGCACTTCGCTGTCGGTCATGTTGGCGAGCTTCTTGCGAAGCACCTCGATATCCGCGCCCTTCTTGCCGATGATGACACCGGGACGGGCCGTGTGGATCGTCACGCGACACTTCTTGTGCGGACGTTCGATGATCACGCGGGAGATACCGGCCTGCTTGCACTCTTTCTCGATGAAATCGCGGATCGCGACATCTTCGAGCAGCAGGTTTCCGAAATCCTTGGTGTCGGCGTACCAGCGGCTGTCCCAGGTGCGGTTCACCTGCAGGCGCATGCCGATCGGATTGACTTTATGACCCATTAGGCTTGCTCCTCGACCTGGCGGACCTTGATGGTCAGTTCCGCGAAGGGCTTGTTGATCCGGCCGTAGCGACCGCGCGCCCGGGGGCGACCACGCTTCATGACCAGGTTCTTGCCAACCCAGGCTTCCGCGACGATCAACTCGTCAACATCCAGGTTATGGTTGTTTTCGGCATTGGCGATCGCGGACTGAAGGCATTTCTTCACGTCCTCGGCGATCCGCTTATGCGAGAAGGTCAGGTCCGTCAGGGCCTTTTCAACCTTCTTGCCGCGGATCATCTGCGCGACCAGGTTCAGTTTCTGAGGGGACGTCCGGAGCATGCGCACCTTGGCCATCGCCTCGTTCTCCGCCACGCGGCGGGGATTCTTTTCCTTGCCCATGGTGGATTACTTCCTCTTGGCTTTCTTGTCCGCCGCGTGACCATAGTAGGTGCGCGTCGGAGCGTATTCGCCGAATTTCTGGCCGATCATGTCCTCGGACACGTTGACCGGAATATGCTTGTGGCCGTTGTACACACCGAAGGTGAGACCAACGAACTGCGGCAGGATGGTGGAGCGGCGCGACCAGATCTTGATGACCTCGTTGCGGCCCGACTCGCGAGACTTCTCGGCCTTCTTCAACACGTAGCTGTCGACGAAGGGACCTTTCCAAACGGAACGCGACATCTATCAGCGACCCTTCTTCTTGGCATGACGCGAACGCACGATGAGCTTCTGCGACGCCTTGTTGGTGTTGCGGGTGCGCGCACCCTTGGTCGGCTTGCCCCAGGGGGTGACCGGGTGACGACCACCAGAGGTCCGGCCTTCACCACCACCATGCGGGTGATCGATCGGGTTCATGACCACACCACGGACAGACGGACGCTTGCCCATGTGGCGGACACGACCGGCTTTACCGAGGTTCTGGTTGGAGTTGTCCGGGTTCGACACGGCACCGATGGTGGCCATGCATTCCTGACGCACAAGGCGAAGCTCGCCCGAGCTGAGGCGGATCTGGGCGTAGCCACCGTCACGGCCGACGAACTGGGCATAGGTGCCCGCGGCGCGTGCGATCTGACCACCCTTGCCGGGCTTCAGCTCGATATTGTGGATGATGGTGCCGATGGGCATGCCCGAGAACGGCATCGCGTTGCCCGGCTTCACGTCCACTTTCGAGGAGGCAATGACCTTGTCACCGACAGCGAGACGCTGGGGGGCAAGGATATAGGCCTGCTCGCCATCTTCATACTTGATCAGCGCAATGAAGGCGGTCCGGTTCGGATCGTATTCGATCCGCTCGACGGTCGCCGACACATCGAACTTGTTGCGCTTGAAATCGACGATGCGATAGAGGCGTTTCGCCCCGCCACCGCGGCGTCGTGCAGTGATACGTCCGGTGTTGTTCCGGCCACCCTTCTTCGTCAGACCCTCGGTGAGGGATTTGACGGGGCGTCCTTTCCACAGCTCCGAACGGTCGATCAGCACCAGCCCGCGCTGGCCCGGCGTCGTCGGCTTATACGACTTGAGTGCCATGCTTTCTGTCTTCCGTTAGCTTTGCAGGGCTTCGCGCCCCGCTATGTATGGGCCTTTCGGCCTTGGTATAGGGCCCTCGTGAGAGGTCCCCGGGTTTTGCTCTTGCGAACAATACCAAAGCCCCGGACGAATCCGGGGCCGTGGCGATGCGCCCTGATAGGAGAGGCGTGGGGGCACGTCAAGCGATTCCGGGCAGCCCAGCCGTCTCGCAGCGCCAAATTCACCGACACCGCCTCTGTCGTGAAGCCGTGTCCCTGACAATCAGTCACGAAGGCAGATCGCCCTCCCCCCCCCGGTCGGCCACTCGGCCCCGCGCCCATCACCCGGCCATGTCTCCGCTTGACCGTTCCCGAATACACAACCCTCTGTCCCCGAAACACGAACAAACCCCCGCGAATTCGTCCCAATACCGCCCCATTCTCAAGGGTATATATTCCCGAAATGACGAGCGTTCCGACGGGAGCGCCAGGGCCAGGAAGGGACGGGCAGGTGCGAACGAAAGGTGCAGTCAAACATGACGAGAGCATGGTGGGATCCTGGGTCCTCATTCTGTCGTTATTCTCGCTGATGATTGCCTTCAGCTTCACCACAGATGCTCTAACTGGCGCGGAGGGCGGCGTCATTCTCGCTCGCACGCTGGAGCAGGACAGCATCACAGTGGCAGAAGAGTCCGCCTGCCGCGAAAGCGGCGGGACGAATTGCGCCTGCCAGGGACGCATCTCGGGCCATGTTCGGTATGAGGGCGCACTGCCCCGCCCCTATCTCACAATGAGCGCCGCCGAACGCCAGACACTCGCCCGTGCGCAATCCACGCAGCGCTGCGGCGACGAGACCGGGCAGTTCTTCTGACGACATCCCGTTCCGCCGCGCCGACTGGACAATGTTGCGACAGGCGTCGATGATCGCGCATAGCCAGACCAAAGAGTTCGGGACCAACATCATGTTCAAGACGGAAAGGCGAGCCGTCGCTATCGCGGCAAAGGCGGGAGCTTTCGCGTCGATTTTGATGCTCTATGGCTGCGGTGGATCCGCAGAGGACAGCGACGCGGCAGATTTCGCAATTTCCGGAACTCCGGTCCCACCCGAATCCTTTTCCGGCGCTCTGAGCCTCCGTGTTGCCGACAGTTTCGCCACGAAGGACGGCACTGACCTGCCTCTGGCACTTTACCTCGGCCTGGAGCCCAAGACGGAAACACGGCTCGGTATCAACGCCTTTCTCGACCTGCGCGAAATCCAACGCGCCCTGCCCGACCTGCTGTCCGGGAAGGTGGAAGCCGATTGCGGCCTAGATCTCGACATCGACTTCAAGGGCGCCGCCGCCGAAGAAAAATCCGTGCGCGCCAAGGGAACGGTCGAGGCCACCCTGTACAGATGTCGAGACCGCGACACGGCCGAAGAACGGCGCGGCCTCAGGCTATTGAGCCAGACCATCGATTTCGAGGCAGTCGCCAGCGCTTCGTTGCTGGAGGACTGCATTTCCGTGCAGTTGGCAGATCTCGAGCTTGAGCCGCAGGGACTGCTTGGCGGCGTGGCAGACCTCTTTGGTGTGACCAAGAGCGCGCGCAGCGCCATCCTCGCTGCGGCGGAGACAAAACTGGCCGAGAACCCGATATGCCCCGACCTGCCAAAGGCAATTCGGCAGCTCGATCCGGATTTCAGCGAGGCCGGGCTGCGAGAAATCGGCGAGGGCGGCCTCGGTGCGGCACTGTCCGGCTCCTTCGACCTGCGCGCGGCCAATATCGTCGAGTTGCTGTCGCTGGCGCAGGCCAACGGCATTTCCCCAGGTCCGAGCAAAACCTTGCCGGCGCCGACCACCGGGTCCGGCGTCAGTTACCGAATCGACGAGAGCCTCGCGACACTCGACACCGAAATAGCCTACGGGCTCGATCTTCGCATCTCGGAGACCGCGCCAACACGCCTTGGTGCCGATGCGATCCTGGATCTCCAGGACATTCAGCGCAAACTGCCAGACCTGCTCGCAAACGCAGTCCTTTTCGATAAATGTGGTGCCCGCATCACGCTCCAGGGTCTGGAAGCAACTGCGTCCGGTACAAGCCTGATCGCCACCGGGCCACTCGAACTGGAAAACTACGAATGTGAACGCACCGACCCGGGAACCTGGCAACGGGGAGCGTTGACGAATACGGAACGCGCACTCGTGCGGTTCGAGGCTTCGACGGAGGTCGAGGATACCTGCGTCATCTTCCGTCTGCTCGGCGTCGAACAAGACCCGCCACTGCCCTTCGTTGCTGTCGAGGGAGAGGATGACCGTCCGGAGGCAATCAAGGCCCTCTTGCTCGAAGCAATCGGCTTGATGCTCGAGCAACGCCCGCTCTGTCCCGATCTGCCGCCGGCTCTGGAACTGCTTGACCCGCAGTTCACGCGCGGGACACCGCATGAGATCGGCGACGGCGGGGTCGGGATTGCGCTGGAAGGCTCTGTCGACCTGCGCACCACGACGCTCGTCGAGGTCCTGAGCCTGCTGCAAAAGCGTGGCGTCCTTCCACCCTCCCCGTAAACGCCCACAAACAGAACAAAATACAAGCCATGCCCGTTTTTTCCACAGGTTGGGACGGGCCGTGAAAGGCCGTGCAAACGAAAAAGGCCCCCGCCGAGGCAGGGGCCAAATTCTGTCGATCAGGTCCGGGGCTCAGAGGCCAGTGGAAACGTCGATCGTGTTACCCTCTTCGAGGGTAACATAGGCTTTCTTGACGTCCTTGCGCTTGCCGAGTTTACCCCGGAAACGCTTGACCTTGCCTTTGGTGATGGTCGTGTTCACGGCCTTCACCTTGACGCCAAAGAGACCTTCGATGGCCTCCTTGATCTGCGGCTTGGCGGCGTCGATGGCGACCTCAAAGACCACGGCGTTCGTCTCGGAGGCCATGGTGGCCTTCTCGGTGATGACGGGCTTGCGGATCACGTCGTAATAGTCAGGCTTCACGCTCATTTCAGACGGGCCTCCAGTGCTTCGACACCCGCCTTCGTGATCACGAGCGTGTCACGCTTGAGGATGTCCATGACGTTGGCACCGATTGACGGCAGCACGTCCAGACCCTGAATGTTGCCGGCGGCACGGGCGAAATTCTCATTCACCTCGGCACCGTCGATCACCAGGGTGCGCTTCCAGCCGAGTTCCTTGACCTGCTTGGCCAGGGCGCTCGTCTTGGCGTCGTCCAGTGCGGCGGTCTCGATGACCACCAGATTGCCGGAAGCAACCTTGGACGACAGCGCGTGCTTCAGTCCAAGCTTGCGGACCTTCTTGGGAAGGTCGTGGGCATGGCTGCGCGGGGTCGGGCCCTTGTAGATACCACCCTTGCGGAAGATCGGCGCGTTGCGGCTGCCGTGGCGAGCGCCACCGGTGCCCTTCTGGCGATAGATCTTCTTGGTCGAGTAGCTGGTTTCCGAACGGGTCTTGACCTTGTGGGTACCGGCCTGCGCTTTGTTGCGCTGCCAGCGAACCACCTGGTGCAGGATGTCGGAACGCGGCTCCAGGCCGAAGACGTCTTCGGACAGTTCCACGTCGCCGGCGGCCCCGCCGTCGAGCTTGATCACATCAAGTTTCATTCTTCCGCACCCCCTTCAGCAGGCGCTTCGGCCGGAGCCTCGGCAACGGCGGCAGCTTCAGCGGCCTTAATGGCAGCCGGGAACGGCACGCCCTCGGGCAGCTTCTTCTTGACGGCGTCCTTGATGGTGACCCAGCCACCCTTGGAGCCCGGCACGGCGCCCTTGACCATGATCAGGCCACGGTCGGCGTCGATACGAACGACTTCCAGGTTTTGGGTGGTAACACGGGCAGCACCCATGTGACCGGCCATCTTCTTGCCTTTGAACACGCGGCCCGGGTCCTGACACTGACCGGTGGAACCGTGCGAACGGTGCGAGATCGACACGCCGTGCGAAGCACGCAGGCCGCCAAAGTTGTGCCGCTTCATGGCACCGGCGAAACCTTTACCAATCGAGGTGCCGGACACGTCGACCTTCTGACCGGCAATGTAATGCTCGGCAGAGATCTCGGCGCCAACGTCGATCAGGTTGTCCGGATCCACGCGGAACTCGGCCACTTTGCGCTTGGGCGCAACATTGGCGGCAGAGAAGTGACCGCGCATGGCCTGGCTTGTCCGCTTGGCCTTGGCAGAGCCAGCACCCAGTTGCACGGCGGTATATCCGTCGCGGTCCATGGTGCGCTGGTCAACGACCTGCAGGTTTTCAAGTTGAAGAACGGTCACAGGAACCTGCTTGCCGTCCTCGAGGAAGAGGCGGGTCATGCCCACCTTCTTTGCAATAACTCCAGAGCGCATAATCTGATGCCCTCCTTAGTTAAGCTTGATTTCGACGTCGACGCCGGCCGCCAGGTCGAGCTTCATCAGCGCGTCCACGGTCTGCGGGGTCGGGTCGACGATGTCGAGCAGACGCTTGTGGGTACGGATCTCCCACTGGTCGCGCGATTTCTTGTCGATGTGGGGGCCACGGAGAACCGTGAACTTCTCGACCTTGTTCGGCAGCGGGATCGGGCCGCGCACCTGGGCGCCCGTCCGCTTGGCGGTGTTGACGATTTCCTGCGTGCTGGAATCCAGCACACGGTAGTCAAACGCCTTCAGCCGAATACGGATGTTCTGGCTTTGCATTGTCAGTCAGCCTTATTCTCGGCATTGGAGTTGAGAGGTCGAATGCGGCTCATTCCACATCCGGCTTCGAACTCGGATAAAACGGTTGGGGCAGGCCCACAGGCCCACCCCGAAATCCAGTCTCGATCGACGATTACTCGATGATCTTGGAGACGACGCCGGCGCCGACGGTGCGGCCGCCTTCACGGATGGCGAAGCGCAGCTTCTCTTCCATCGCGATCGGGCAGATCAGATCGACTTCGAACTTCAGGTTGTCGCCCGGCATCACCATCTCGGTGCCTTCCGGCAGCGTCACGGTGCCGGTCACATCCGTCGTGCGGAAATAGAACTGCGGACGGTAGTTGGCAAAGAACGGCGTGTGACGGCCACCCTCTTCCTTGGTCAGGATGTAGGCCTCGGCTTCGAACTTCGTGTGCGGGGTCACGGAGCCGGGCTTGCAGAGAACCTGGCCACGCTCGACGCCTTCACGATCGACACCGCGCAGCAGCGCGCCGATGTTGTCGCCGGCTTCACCACGATCCAGCAGCTTGCGGAACATTTCCACGCCCGTGCAGGTCGTCTTGGAGGTGTCGCGGATGCCGACGATTTCGATCTCGTCGCCAACATTGATCACGCCACGCTCGACACGACCGGTCACAACCGTACCACGGCCGGAAATCGAGAAAACGTCCTCGATCGGCATCAGGAAGGGCTGGTCGACCGCACGCTCGGGGGTCGGGATGTATTCGTCGACAGCAGCCATCAGCTTCTTGATCGACTCTTCGCCGATCTCCGGGTTGTTGCCTTCCATCGCCGCCAGAGCGGAACCGGTCACGATCGGAATATCGTCGCCCGGGTACTCATAGCTTTCCAGAAGCTCGCGGATTTCCATCTCGACCAGCTCGAGAAGTTCGGGATCGTCCACCTGGTCCGACTTGTTCATGTAGACGACCATGTAGGGGATGCCGACCTGACGACCGAGCAGGATGTGCTCGCGGGTCTGGGGCATCGGGCCATCAGCGGCAGACACAACCAGGATCGCGCCGTCCATCTGGGCAGCACCGGTGATCATGTTCTTGACGTAGTCGGCGTGGCCGGGGCAGTCAACGTGGGCGTAGTGGCGACCGTCGGTCTCGTACTCGACGTGAGCGGTCGAGATCGTGATGCCACGGGCCTTCTCTTCGGGCGCGCCGTCGATCTGGTCGTATGCCTGAAAATCACCGAAATACTTGGTGATGGCCGCCGTCAACGTCGTCTTGCCATGGTCAACGTGACCAATGGTGCCGATGTTTACGTGCGGTTTGCTGCGGTCAAACTTTTCCTTAGCCATGATGGCCTCCTTGTCTCGTTGCGGGCGCCCGCAATGGGCACCCGAATTTGTTTGTTTCTCTTAGGCGTACTTGGCCTGGATCTCTTCCGAGATGTTCGACGGCACCGGATCATAGTGATCGAACTGCATCGAGAACTGGGCACGGCCGGACGACATCGAACGAAGGGTGTTGATGTAGCCGAACATGTTTGCCAGCGGCACGAAGGCGTTGATCGCGATGGCGTGGCCGCGCGGTTCCTGACCAGTCACCTGGCCGCGACGCGACGTCAGATCGCCAATGATGCCACCGGTGTAGTCTTCCGGCGTGATCACTTCGACCTTCATCACCGGCTCGAGCATCTTCGCGCCGGCTTTCTTCATGCCTTCGCGCATGCCCATGCGAGCCGCGATTTCGAACGCCAGAACCGAGGAGTCCACATCGTGGAACTTGCCGTCGATCAGCGCGACCTTGAAGTCGATGACCGGGAAGCCGGCAAGCGGACCGGAATCCATGACCGACTTGATACCCTTCTCGACGCCGGGGATGTATTCCTTCGGCACCGCGCCACCCACGATCTTGCTTTCGAAGGAATAACCTTCGCCAGCTTCCGTTGGGGTGATGACCATCTTGACTTCGGCGAACTGACCCGAACCACCCGACTGTTTCTTGTGGGTGTAGGTGTGCTCGACCTCTTTGGAGATGGTCTCGCGATAGGCCACCTGCGGCGCGCCGATATTGGCTTCAACCTTGAATTCCCGCTTGAGGCGGTCGACGAGGATGTCGAGGTGAAGTTCGCCCATGCCCTTCATGATGGTCTGGCCCGACTCGATGTCGGTTTCGACGCGGAAGGACGGGTCCTCGGCAGCAAGACGCTGAAGGCCCTGAGACATCTTCTCCTGGTCGGCCTTCGTCTTGGGCTCGACGGCAATCTCGATCACCGGATCGGGGAAGGTCATGGTCTCGAGGACGACCGGACCGTTGATCGCGCAAAGCGTGTCACCGGTGGTGGTGTCCTTGAGGCCGGCCAGCGCGATGATGTCGCCGGCAAACGCTTCGTCGATCTCTTCGCGGTTGTTCGAGTGCATCATCATCATACGACCGATGCGCTCGCGCTTGCCTTTGGTCGAGTTCAGGATCGAGTCACCCTTGTTCATCTTACCGGAGTAGATGCGGGTGAAGGTGAGCGAGCCCACGAAGGGGTCGTTCATGATCTTGAACGCCAGGCCGGCAAACGGCATGTCGTCATCGGCCCGACGGGCGATGTCACGGGTTTCCGTTTCGTCACCGGGCTTGAAGCCCATGTAATCGACAACGTCGAGCGGCGAGGGCAGGAAGTCCAGAACGGCGTTGAGCAGCGGCTGCACGCCCTTGTTCTTGAACGCGGACCCACCCAGAACCGGAACGAAGTCCAGTGCCAGAGTACCCTTGCGGATCAGCGCACGCAGCGTCTCAACGCTGGGCTCTTCACCTTCAAGATAGGCTTCCATGGCATCATCATCCTGCTCAACGGCAGTCTCGATCATCTTGCCACGCCATTCCTCGGCCAGCTCCTTGAGCTCGTCGCGGATCTCAACCTTCTCCCAGGAAGCGCCAAGGTCGTCGCCCTTCCAGAGCCACTCCTTCATGGTGATCAGGTCGATCTGGCCCTCGAGCTCGGTCTCGGCGCCGATCGGCAGGCACACGGGAACGGCACGAGACCCGGTACGGTCCTCGATCATCGCAACGCAGTTGAAGAAGTCGGCGCCGATCTTGTCCATCTTGTTGACGAAGACGATCCGCGGGACGTGGTAGCGGTCGGCCTGACGCCAGACGGTTTCGGTCTGCGGCTCAACGCCGGCATTGGCGTCCAGAACACAGACAGCACCGTCGAGCACGGCCAGCGAACGCTCGACTTCAATGGTGAAGTCAACGTGGCCGGGGGTGTCGATGATGTTCAGACGGTACTTCTCGGTCTCGGGGGTCACGCCATCTTCGGTGCGCTCCCAGAAGGTGGTCGTCGCAGCAGAGGTGATGGTGATACCACGCTCCTGCTCCTGCTCCATCCAGTCCATGGTCGCCGCACCATCGTGCACTTCGCCGATGTTGTGGGACTTGCCGGTGTAATAGAGGATACGCTCCGAGCAGGTGGTCTTGCCGGCATCAATGTGAGCCATGATGCCGAAGTTACGGTATCGGTCCAGAGGAAATTCGCGGGCCATGGAAGGGTCCTTGGGGGTAGGGTGTTACCAGCGGTAATGGCTGAACGCTTTGTTGGCGTCGGCCATCTTGTGGGTGTCTTCGCGCTTCTTGACGGCTGTGCCGCGAGAATTGACGGCGTCGATCAGCTCACCGGCCAGTCGCTCTTCCATCGTGTTCTCGTTGCGGCCGCGCGCGGCGGTGATCATCCAGCGGATGGCCAGGGCCTCGCGACGCTCGATGCGGACTTCGACGGGAACCTGGTAGGTCGCACCGCCAACCCGGCGGGAGCGAACTTCAACCGAAGGTTTCACGTTCTCCAGCGCCTCGGTGAAGACCTCGATCGGGGAGCGCTTGAGCTTTCCCTCAACCCGGTCCAGGGCGTTGTAGACGATCCGCTCGGCGGCAGACTTCTTGCCGTCGATCATCAGGTTGTTCATGAATTTGGTCAGCACCTTGTCGCCGAACTTGGCGTCAGGCAGGACTTCGCGCTTTTCAGCGGCGTGACGACGGGACATATCTGTCTCTCCTTACTTGGGACGCTTCGCGCCGTACTTGGAGCGACGCTGCTTCCGATCCTTGACGCCCTGGGTATCCAGAACACCGCGCAGGATGTGGTAACGCACACCGGGAAGGTCTTTCACACGACCGCCGCGGATAAGCACAACCGAGTGCTCCTGCAGGTTGTGGCTTTCACCGGGGATGTAGCTGATCACCTCGAAACCGTTGGTCAGACGAACCTTCGCCACCTTACGCATGGCCGAGTTCGGCTTCTTCGGGGTGGTGGTGTAGACGCGGGTACAAACCCCACGCTTCTGCGGGCAGCTCTCAAGGTGCTGCGACTTGGATCGTTTTACTTTCGGCTGCCGCGGCTTGCGGATCAGCTGTTGGATCGTCGGCATTCCGGTTTCCCCAGTCTAGCTTTCTTCTTCGTCTCGCGCGGTCCGCGAGGGGCTGTTTTTCATGTCACACATTGCGCGTCCGCAAAGCGTGAAACCCCGCAGGCGTTTCCTCGTACACGGAAACGACGCGGGTGGGATTTCAGAGGATCGGGGCGCAAGCCCGGATCGTGTCCACTTCAGTTCTGTAAGGTCGGTCGAACGGAGTCCCCGTGACCGAGTGGCCGTGCATTAGAGAGAATCGCGAAGGTTGTCAACAGATGCCTGAACCTAGGCCCTGTCGCGACGCCCGACGCTGTCGATTTCGACCGACAGGTCGCTGTACTTCCCGCGATCCTTTCATCGCACCATATGTCATTCGGCGGCCGTGTCCGCAAGTTTCCGCTCGCGGTGAAAGGTGAAGATTCCGGTGGCGACCACGATTGCCGCCCCGAGCAGCGTAACTGCGTCCGGCCAGTCGCCGAAGACGAGGAAACCAAGCAACATCGCCCAGAGCAGCGAGGTATAGCGGAACGGGGCCGCGAAGGCGATATCTCCAACCCGCATCGCCAGGGTCGAGAAGATATAGGCCAGGTTGAGCATGAGCGCCGCGCCGGTCAGCGAGACCCAGCCGCTGGGGCTCACCGGTTGCCATGTGCCGCCGATCAGCCCGACCGCCCCGAAGAGCCAGACCCCGACCGAGGCCGCAACCGCGACCATCATCGAAGAAGTCTGCGCCGAGACAGCCCGCGCCGCGATATCCCGGACCGTGACCGAGAGGACCGCCGCCACGACATAGAGCGAATAGATCGTGAACCCTTCCGCGCCGGGCCGGATGATCAGCATGACCCCGACAAAGCCCACCAGGATCGCCGAGAGCCGCCGCCAGCCGACGGCCTCGCCAAGAAAGACCGCCCCGGCCAGCGTCACCGTCAAGGGCAGCGCCTGCATGATCGCCGAGGCATTGGCCATCGGCATGTGAAACAGCGCGGAGATGAAGAAAAAGGCCGCCGCAATCTCGCCGGCGGTCCGCAACAGCACCATCCACCCGTCCCGCCGAGACATGCGGAACTTCAACTGCCCCATCTGTGCCGCGACGATCACGAGCAGCACGGTGCCCAGGATCCCCCGCAGGAAGATTGCCTGGTACATCGACATATCGTCGGAAAGCGACTTCATGAAAGCGTCGTTCGTCGTGAAGGAACAGACACCCGCCGCCATGAAAAGCGCGCCGCGGAGATTTGGGGACACGAGGACACCTGTCGGTCGGTTACCGTCGGGCCATGGTCGAGCCCCCCGATATTGTCAATTGCTTTCCGCGTCGTTTGACCGCGCGAAATGACGGAACGGAATTTTTCGAGACCGCTTGATACGCATCATGGAACGTCGTTCAAAAGATGCGGTACCCTGCGCTTGACCGGGACGTTGATCCCAATGCCTCCCGGATGGCGCTCCGATCTGGAGGACAGACAAGATGAAACTGAAAACCCTGCTCGCCATCGTTGGCATCGCCTTGTTCGGCGCGGCCTGCAGCGACACACAGTACCCTGGCTCGGGCGAGGAATGTGCCCCGGAGGATCCGGTGATGGAGCTTTCGGTGCAGCAATGCGCCCAGGCGGCCTGACCGGGCCAAGCCCCTGCGCATAGCAACCTTCAACGTCCAGAACCTGCGGCTTCGACGGCAGGCGGACGGGAAAGACCGCCTCGACGGCGCGCGCGACAATGACGTGCCGTCGGACAGCCAGCGCGGGGCGCCTGAATTCGACCGTGCCGATCGCAGGCTGACAGCCGCGATCCTGCACGAGCTGGATGCCGATATCGTGGCGCTGCAGGAGGTCCATGACCTCGACACGCTTGATCATTTCCACGATGCCTATCTTGCCCGAACCGGCCTCGCACCCTACCCGTTTCGCGCCTGCAAGCCGGGCAATGACGGCATGGGCCGCAACCTTGCCCTGCTCGGCCGCCAGGCGCCGGACGCGCTCGACAGCCACGCCACGCTCCGCCCCGCCGATCTCGGTCTTCCGCCCGCGCGCGGCCAGCGCCCGGACCGTCCTCTCTTCTGCCGCGACTGCCTCGCGGCGCGTTTCGGCCCGCTCACCCTCTATATCTGCCATTTCAAGGCGCCCTACCCCGACCCCCGCGCCGCCTGGGCGTTCCGGCGCATGGAAGCGCGCGGAGTGCGCCGCCTCATTGAAGCCCGTCACGAGGACCCGGAGCGCGCGCTCTGGCTCATCCTCGGTGACCTGAACGAACCCGACAGCCGCGCGCCCCTGTCCCATCAGGCCATCGCACCGCTCCTCGACGGGTTCGCCCATGATCTGCTCAAGCGTCGACCGCGCGGCGAACGCTGGTCCTATCACGAAGCAACGCGGAACCTCTATTCCCGACCGGATGTGCTGCTGGCTTCGCCGGCCCTGGCGCAGCTCTGCCCCGAAGCACGGCCGCGCCTGGTTCGCGAGGGAATGTCCCGCTCCGCCCGCCGCTACCCCGGCCCGCGCCTGCACGGCGTCGGGCGTCACCGGCCTCATGCCAGCGACCACGCCGCCGTCATGATCGACCTCCCCGACCTGCCGGTCTGATCACTCTCGCTTGTCGTTTGAAACAGTCGTGCGAAGGCAGCGCCCGTCAGGCGCTCATTCCTTCTCCATCGTGCACTGCAAGGGATGCTGGTGCCGCCGCGCGAAATCCATCACCTGCGCAACCTTGGTCTCGGCGATCTCGTGGCTGAACACGCCAACCACCGCGACGCCCTTCTTGTGAACCACGAGCATGATCTCGAAGGCCTCTGCATGGGTCAGCCCGAAGAACCGCTCGAGGATGTGCACCACGAACTCCATCGGTGTATAATCGTCGTTCAGCAGCAGCACCTTGTAGAGCGGTGGTCGCTGGGTCCGCGCACGCGTCTTGGTCGCGACGCCGATATCGTCATCGGGCGTATCGTCGTCACTGCCGGACAGTCGGATGTCGGACATGCGGATCTCGAAAGGGCGGGTCAAGGCGCGGTGCGCTCCGATGGCTCATGGAATTGTCGACTATACCCGGCGTTATATAGTCGTCACGCCCGCTCTGAAAACCCCACAGATCCTTCCGACAACGCAAGGCCCCCATGAAAGTCACGACAATTGCTTTCGACGCCGACGACACGCTCTGGCACAATGAGCGCTTCTTCGTCCTCACCCAGGACCGGTTCGCCGCGCTGCTCGAAAGGTTCACGGATCGGGATCATCTCGAATCCCGCCTGCTTGAGGCTGAAAAGCGCAATATCCGCCACTATGGTTATGGTGTGAAAGGTTTCACGCTCTCGATGATCGAGACCGCTATCGAGGTCACCGAGGCCCGCGTTCCGGCCATCACGATCCAGCAAATTCTCGAGTTCGGCCAGGAGATGCTGCGGCACCCGATCGAACTGCTGCCCCATGCAGGCGAGGCCGTCGAGGCCCTGGCCGCCTCACATCGTCGCGTGCTGCTGATCACCAAGGGCGACCTGCTGGACCAGGAACGCAAACTCGCCGAGTCGGCCCTGCGCCCGTTTTTCGATCGGGTCGAGATCGTCTCCGAAAAGACCCCCGAGATCTATGCGCAAATCTTCCGCGACCACGGCGACGGCGCGGACCGAGCCATGATGGTCGGCAACTCGATGAAATCCGACATCCTGCCCGCCCTCGCGGCCGGCGCCTGGGCTGTGCATGTCCCATTCGACCTCGCCTGGGAACTCGAAGCCGCCGACCCGCCGGTCGGTAACCATCGTTTCCACTCTCTTAACGATCTTGGGGAACTGCAAGATTTCGTTAACCAGCTTGACTGAGATCTTGTGCCAAAGCCTGCCTACGCCCCGACATCTTGCGATGTTGCGTGAATGTCACCGCAAAACACATTGAATTCGAATGCTTTTCCGGACTCGCATCCCGTGCTACGCTAGCGCTAATCAAGAAGTGTTTCCGACCCTGAAAACAGGGCGGTCCGAGGCAGACAGAGGCAGTAACGCGATGACTTCGAGCATCCGAGGGCGCAACGCCCTCTTTATTTCCGTTTTCTTCCTGTTGTTTTTCGTGGTCCTGCTGGGAGCAAGCCTGCGAGCGAGCGCAGCACCATATGCCGCCATGGTGATCGACGCGCGCACCGGCGAGGTGCTGCATTCCCGCAATGCAAACACGCGGCTGCACCCGGCCTCGCTGACCAAGATGATGACGCTCTATGTTGTCTTCCAGGCCGTGGAGCATGGGGAGATCGGCCTCGACACCAAGGTGAAGATCTCCAAGAGATCCGCCAACGAGGTTCCGTCCAAGCTCGGCCTGAAGGCCGGCCAGCGGATCGAGCTGCGCTACCTGATCCGCGCTGCGGCCGTGAAATCGGCCAATGACGCGGCAACAGCGCTGGCCGAGGCGATCTCCGGCAGCGAGGCCCGATTCGCCCGCCGCATGAACCGCACCGCCAAGTCGCTCGGCATGACCCGCACGACCTTCAAGAATGCCCATGGCCTGACCGCCGACGGACACCTGTCGACAGCCGCCGACATGACCACGCTCGGACGGCACCTGTTTTACGACTATCCCGAATACTACAATCTCTTCTCCCGTCGTTCGACCGACGCCAAGATCCGCACCGTCTACAACACGAACCGCAAGTTCCTTGCCGCCTACAAGGGCGCGGACGGGATCAAGACCGGCTATACCCGAGCAGCCGGCTCCAACTTGGTCGCCTCCGCCGAACGGGGCAATGTCCGCATCATCACGACCGTTTTCGGCGCCTCCGGCTCGGCGGCCCGCAACGCCAAGGTCGCGGAACTGATGGATATGGGCTTCAAGCGCGCGCCGCGCCATGCGCAGATCCGCAAGCCGAAACTGCCGGTCTATGCCGGCAACGACACCTCGCCAGTTGGCGCGAAGACAATCCGTGTCGCCACCGCAGTCCAGAAATCGGTACGACCGGTCGCGCGTCCCGGTGGGGCTGTGAGGGTCGCAGTTGCCTCCAATCCGGCCCTCAAGACGGGCATCGAGGAAGCCATCGAAATGGCGCGGTCCGTCGTGGCACCGGCAAGCGAAAACAACTCAAGCCAGGTCGCTCCCAAGGATAGCGCGTTGCCGAAGCCGCGCCCGCCAAAGCTGGACTTCACAGCGCAAAAGCCGATCGCCTACGCTCAGGACAGCGGCGTTGTCGTGACCCGGGCGTCGAGCTCGGGCGGACATCATTGGGGCATCAATGTCGGCACATACCCGTCACGCTACAAGGCCGAGCGGGTGTTGCTGAAGACCGCCCTGAAGGAAATGGCGACGCTCGATGGCGCGTTGCGCAAGGTGACTGCGGGGAACAAGGGGCATGATGCGAAATTTGTCGGCATGAGCCAGGAACAGGCAGATCTCGCCTGCCGCCGACTCGAAGCGCGCGGCGCGGAATGCACAACCTTCGGGCCATCCTGACCCCATTCAGGACATCCTATTCCTTCGGGTGATCGTCATACTCGTCTGACAGGATCCGGTGGCTGTCGCCATCCGGATCGTCATATTGGTCGGTCTTCACCGTCCAGTAGAAGGCCGCGAGGCCCAGCCCGCCCAGGAAGAGCGAGATCGGGATCAGGAAGACGAGCACTTCCATGGGCTATTTCAACCTCAGCGAATTGAGCGAGACGGTGATCGACGAGGCCGACATTGCCAGTGCGGCGGCGAGCGGCGTGGCCCAACCGGCAATAGCGATCGGCACGGCAATAAAATTGTAGACCGTGGCGATTGTGAAATTTTCCTTGATCCGTTTCACCGCCGAGCGCGATGTGGTCACAGCCGCCGGCACGGTGCCGATATCCTCGCCCAGCAATACGATATCGGAGGCAACGCGCGCCGCATCCAGCGCCGAGGCTGGCGAGACGGAGGCATGGGCGGCGGCCAGCGCCGCCGTGTCATTCAGCCCGTCCCCGATCATCAGCACATGCCGCCCTTCCTCGGAGAGCGCCGCCACGCGCGCGGCCTTCTCCTCGGGCAACGCCTCGGCCATCACATCTTCGATGCCAAGCCGCGCGGCGAAAGCATGCACCGCCGGGGCCGCATCGCCCGAGATCAGTTCAACGCGCAATCCGGCCGCGCGCAGCCCCGCCACGGCCTCTTCCGCGCCCGGTCGCATCCTGTCGGCGAAACGGAAAGCCACAGGTTCGGAGCCGTCGACCGAGAGAAAGGCCGAGGTCTGCTGCCCCGGCTCCACGCCGATCCAGCTCGCCCGCCCCAGCCGGACCCGCTTGCCTTGCCAGCGCCCTTCGGTCCCGTAGCCCGGCACTTCGACAAGCTCGTCCATCGGCTCCGGCGCGACCCCGGCCTGCTCCGCTGCCTCACGCAATGCCTTGGAAAGCGGGTGCGAGGACGCCTGTGCGAGCCCGGCCGCCAACGCGAGATCTGCCCGAGCATGGGTCTCCGCCGCCTCAAGCTCTGGCGCGCCGAGGGTCAGTGTGCCGGTCTTGTCAAAGACGACCGTATCGATCTCTGCCAGCCGTTCCAGGGCCGTGCCGCTCTTGATCAGCATGCCCTTCTTGAAGAGCCGCCCCGAGGCCGCCGTCGTCACTGCCGGCACGGCAAGACCAAGCGCGCAGGGGCAGGTGATGATCAGAACTGCCGCGGCGATGTTGATCGCCAGCCGCGCGTCGCCTGTGTAGAGGTACCAACCCAGTCCCGCCACCAGCGACAGGATATGCACGCCCGGCGCATAGAGCCCCGCCGCCTTGTCGGCGAGCGAGGTGTAGCGGTTGCGAGTCGTCTCGGCCATCGCCACGAGATCGGCCATGCGGTGCAGCGAACTGTCCTTGCCCGCCGCCGTGACCTCGACCACGAGCGGTCCGGTCAGGTTCACCTCGCCGGCACTGACCACGCGCCCCGGCTCGGCGAAGACGGGCAGCGTCTCGCCAGTCAGCAGCGACCGGTCCAGCTCGCTCGTCCCTTCCGCGATCACCCCATCCACCGGCATCCGGCCCCCCGCACGTACGCGGATCCGGTCTCCCGGCACAAGGATCCCCACATCGACCGTTTCTTCGCCGGCCTCGGTCAGACGGTCCGCCCGCGCGACCTCCAGCGCCGCGAGTTCCTCAGCAGCGGAGCGTGCGATGGCGCGGGTGCGATGGTCGAGATAGCGGCCGGCAAGCAGGAAGAAAGTCAGCGAGATTGCGGCGTCGAAATAGGCGTGTTCGCCCGAATGCGCGGTCTCATAGAGCGATGTGCCGAGCGCGAGCAGGATAGCCAAAGTGATCGGCACATCCATGTTGAGCCGGCCATGTTTCAGCGCCGCCCAGGCGTTTCGGAAGAAAGGCTGACCGGAGAAGGCAATCGCTGGAATGGCGATGGCTGCGGAGATCCAGTGGAACAGGTCCCGTGTCGCATCCGCGGCCCCGGACCAGACCGCGACCGAGAGCAGCATCACGTTCATCGCCGCGAAGCCGGCAACGGCCAGCCGCATCAGCAATTCCCGCCCCTGCCGGTCCGTCGCGGTGGCCGAGAGCGCGGACGGGTCCAGTTCGTGGGCCTCGTAGCCCACATTGTTGACCGCCCCGACCAGCGCTTCGGCGGTAACATCCGGCTCCGCTTCGACGGTTGCACGGCGCAGCGTCAGGTTCACGCGGGCGGAGTTTACCCCCGGATGCTTCTCCAGCGCCCGCTCGACCGTCGTGATACAGAGTGCGCAATGCACGCCCGGCAGCGACAGCATAAGCGCCCCGCGCTCGGGCAGATCGTCCAGCGCACCGCTCGCAGCCAGACGTCGTGCCATCGGCGTGACATCACACGCCGGGCAGGCAGAAGCCGTCGGGGCTTCGGAATAGGTGCTGTCAGACATGCATCAGTCGACTTTCAGGACAACCCTTTGCCGGAACGTCGTCCCGTCGGGCGCCGTCGCGACCAGTCGAATATTCCAGTTTCCGGGGCGCAGGTCCACCGGGGCCGTAAAGGCACCGTCGTGATAGGCGAAGTCCGGCTCCACGTCATCCTGGACATGGGTCGCCCGACCGACCACCGCCTCCAGGCTAGCAACCTCGACCGGGTATCCGTTGCGCCCGGTGAAGGCGATGGTGAGCATATCGTCCTCGACATCGGCCGCGACATCCCAGCCGAGCGCCTCTTGCGCAGCGCGATCGGCATCGAAGTTCTGGCTGGCCACGTAGGAGTTTTTCACCTCGAGCCCAGGGAAACTGCCCACGGCCAGGTAAGCCATGGTCAGGTTGACCCCGATGATGACGCTGAAAGCGCTGGCGGTGATGATGAAAACCTTGCGGCCAGTGAGTTCCATGTCAGCGAGCTCCCATTCCCACGAATGTGGAGTCCTTATAAACACGCTCGCCATTGGACAAGTCCTCGATCCAGAAACGGATGTCGGTCCGGTCCGCTTTCGTGGCCTCAGAGCCCTTCGGCGCCAGCACGTAAATGCGCTGCTTGCCGGTCGTATCAGCTGGCACCATGAAGCTCTCATAGGGCGTTCCCTCGACATTGAGGCGCAGGTCGGGGGCCTCCGAGCTCAGCGTCACACGGAAACGGCGGTCATCGCCATGCTTGTTGCGCAGACCGAAATCATAGGTATTGCGGATCGTCCCGTCTGACATCGTCACGAAGACCGGTTGGCGCACGGGATGCACGGTTGCCGAAATATCCGGACGGATGAAGAGCATGACCACAAGGCCGATTCCGACAACGGACCAGAGTGTCGTGTAAAGGATCGTGCGCAGACGGAAAATGTGCTTCCAGACCGATTTCGGCGGGTTCCCGGCACGCTCGCGCTCTTCGTCCGACAACGCCATGTATCCGATCAGACCGCGCGGCTTGCCGATCTTGTCCATGATGTCGTCGCAGGCATCAATGCACAGCGCACAGGTGATGCATTCGAGCTGCTGACCGTCGCGAATATCGATGCCGGTCGGGCAGACATTCACACAAGCCATACAGTCGATGCAATCGCCGAGCACCACGTCCGTCGCCTTCTTGCGATGCTTGCCACGCGGCTCGCCGCGCCAGTCTCGATAGCCGACAGTCAACGTGTCGGTATCCATCATTGCGGCCTGGATCCGCGGCCAGGGACACATATAGATGCAGACCTGCTCGCGCATGAAACCGCCAAAGACCAGCGTGGTAAAGGTCAGCACGGCGATGGAGGTATAGGCGGCCGGATGGGCCGAGAATGTGACAAGCTCGACCAGCAGCGTCGGCGCATCGGTGAAATAGAACACCCAGGCACCGCCTGTGGCGATGGCGATCAGCGTCCAGGCGACGAATTTCGTGATCCGGAGCCGCATTTTGCGGGCGTCCATCTTCTTCTGCCGATGCAGTCGAAGACGGGCATTTCGGTCGCCTTCGATCCAGCGCTCAACCAGGATGAAGAGGTCAGTCCAGACGGTCTGGGGGCAGGTATAGCCGCACCAGACGCGGCCAAGCGCCGATGTGAAGAGGAACAGGCCGAGACCGGCCATGATCAGCAGGCCGGCGACAAAATAGAACTCATGCGGCCAGATTTCGATCCAGAAGAAGAAGAAGCGCCGGTTGGCCATGTCGACCAAAACGGCTTGATCTGGCAGATTCGGACCGCGATCCCACCGGATCCAGGGCGTCAGGTAATAGATGCCCAGGGTGACGATCATGATGCCCCATTTCAGGTTCCGGAACTGTCCGTGCACCTTGCGGGGGAAGACCGGCTCTCGCGCGGCGTATAGCTGGTCGGGCTGGCTGCCAGTATCGCTCAAGGAAGCTCTCCGGTGGCTGAAGGTTCAGATTTCGCCCGTTCTAGGGGCAGTTTCAAAAAGGCGTCCTTGATATGCATCAATAGGGCGCGCCAGGGGCAAGTCCAGCGGGTGATAGCAAAAACCACCTTAACCGGCCCTGCGCCCGCGTGTCGCGCGCAGAATCGCGAATATGATTCCGGGAGGCAAGACTCGATCCGTCGGAGGGTATTCTGGTGAGGGCTGAAAATAAAGTCGCCCCAGCTCTCCTAGGAAACGCGCGAACAGGACGGAGAGCCGGGGCGTATCTTCCAGGGGAGGACACCCACTGGAAACGCTATGTAAGATTGGTGCGAAGAAAGATTGTCCGATTGGCTGGCCAATCTCGCTTCGTTCCGTTGAAGTCTTGATAGGCGCGCAGACAGGGCGTCACCTTGATCCAGATCAAATGCGAATTCTGGATATTGCTTTTAGCGCGCATAGCACACATGCGCGTGGCGCAGATCTCAGCCCGGGTGTTGCCATTCGAACAGATTGGGGCGCCCTTTGGACTGCGAAAACTTCCGTCCGTCTCTGCGCGCGCAACAGCTGACATGCCTATCAGTGCTCCCCCCCGCCACGGGATCCAAGCCGACAAATGCGGTCCACCTGCCGCTTTCAAAAAGAAAACGCCGCGCCCCTCTCAGGGCGCGGCGTCTGTTCACTTCAGGCTGTGCCCGGTTACTCGGAGGCGACGCCGCCGCCGAGGCTGTGCACATAGGTCGCAACGGCGCGGATCATCGCTTCGTCCACGACGGCAGCGGGTGCGCCGCCACGCGGCGGCATGACACCGGCGCGACCGCCCCAGATCGTCTCGTAGAGCGTCTCCGCGTCGCCGCCATAGAGCCAGATGGCGTCCGTCAGGTTCGGCGCGCCGAGCGAGATCTCACCAGTGCCGTCTTCCATGTGGCAGCTTTCGCAATTGTCCACGTAGAGGACCTGACCGGCTTCCGCGAGCGCGGAGTCATGCTCCTGCCCGGAGATCTTCTGGACATAGGCCACGACCTGGTTGATCTCCTCGTCAGAGAGCAACTCGTCGCGACCGAAAGCGAGCATGTCGCCAAAGCGCGAGTCGTCGTCATAGCGGATGCCATAGGTGATCGTGGTGTGGATCTCGTCGATCGTTCCACCCCAGAGCCAGCTGTCATCCAGCAGCGAGGGATAGCCCGCGGCCTGCGCGCCCTGCGCACCGGCACCGTGACATTGCGCACACCAGGTGCGGAACACGGCTGCACCGGCATTCTGCGCATAGCTGTTCAGCTCGGCATCGGCGGCAATCTCGGTCAACTCCGCATCGACCAGTTTCTGCTGGATGCCGGCATTGGCCTCCTCGAAACGGGTGATCTCGGCGGCGACATCGGCACGGGTCGACTTGCCAAGCAGGCCCGCCGTCGCGCTGTTGACCAGCGGCCAGGCCGGATAGGCGACCGTATAGGCCAGTCCCCAGATGACACAGGCATAGAAGGTCCACAGCCACCAGCGCGGCATGGGATTGTTGTACTCCTCAATCCCGTCCCAGCTGTGACCGGTGGTTTCCACCTCGTCCTTCTTCTTCTTGATGGGTTGTTTGCTCATTCCCGAACCTCCTTGGGGTCGAGTTCCGTCGCGTCCTGCTCAGGCGAGTCCTCGTGACGGAAGATGATATTGGCACTGTCGCGTTGTTCCTTGGAGGCTCCCGGGCGGAACACCCAGAAGACCACTCCCAAGAAAAATAGAGTGAGGAACAGCAGCATCCAGCTGTCCGCGAAGTGACGCATGACACCGTATGTGTCCATTCCCCAGCTCCTTTAACGGCTTGCGACAGGTGTGAAGGTCGAGAAGTCGACGAGCGTGCCGAGCATCTGCAGATAGGCGACAAGGGCGTCCATCTCCGAAATGCCGGGCTGTCCGTCGAAGTTGCGCACCTGCGCCCCCGGATACCGTTCGAGCATCTCCTCGTAATCGCCATCCGGATCGACCTGAACGTTGAAGTCCGAGAAGGCGTTCTCGATCATCTCGTTCGTGTAGGGCACGCCGACCATCCGGTTCGTCTTCATGACGTCCTGGATGTATTTCCCATCGACCATCCTGTTCAGGAGGAAACCGTATTTCGGCATCACCGATTCCGGAACGACGGATTGCGGGTCTGTCAGGTGATCGACCTGCCAGTCATCCGAATAGCGCCCCCCCACGCGGGCAAGGTCCGGTCCGGTGCGCTTGGATCCCCACTGGAACGGGTGGTCATATTGCGATTCGGCCGCCAGCGAGTAGTGACCGTAGCGCTCCACCTCGTCCCGCATCGGACGGATCATCTGGGAGTGGCAGACATAGCAGCCTTCCCGGATGTAGATGTTCCGTCCCTCGAGCTCGAGCGGGGAGTAGGGGCGCACGCCCTCCACATCCTCGATCGTGTTCTCGAGATAGAAGAGCGGGGCGATCTCTACGATCCCGCCGATGGTGACGACCAGGAAGCTCAGCGCGAAGAGAATCGACGCGTTTGTTTCGATGATCTTGTGCTTGTCGATAAGGGCCATTGTGTCTCCCTCCCTTATTCAGCCGGCGCAGCGACTGCTGCGGTTTCGGCTTTGGGCTCGCCACGCGTGATGGTGAGCCAGAGGTTGCCTGCCATGATGATAGCACCGGTGAGGAACAAGACCCCGCCCAGACCCCGCACGACATACATCGGGAACTTCGCGGCAACCGTGTCAGCGAAGGAGTTGACCAGGAAGCCATTGGCATCGACTTCACGCCACATCAGGCCTTCCATGATCCCGGTCACCCACATGGACGCCGCGTAGAGTACGATGCCGATAGTGGCGAGCCAGAAGTGCCAGTTGACGGCGGACAAGGAGTAGAGCCGCTCGCGGTTCCAGAGTTTCGGCACGAGGAAGTAGAGCGCACCGAAGGTGATCATCCCGTTCCAGCCGAGGGCACCGGAATGCACGTGACCGATGGTCCAGTCCGTGTAATGCGACAGCGAGTTGACCGCCTTGATGGACATCATCGGGCCTTCGAAGGTGGACATTCCGTAGAAGCCGACCGAGACGACCATCATGCGGATGATCGGGTCGGTGCGCAGCTTGTCCCAGGCGCCGGAGAGGGTCATCAGGCCGTTGATCATGCCACCCCAGGAGGGCATCCAGAGCATGATCGAGAACACCATGCCGAGGGTCGAGGCCCAGTCCGGCAACGCGGTGTAATGCAGGTGGTGCGGACCGGCCCAGATATACAGGAAGATCAGCGCCCAGAAGTGGATGATCGACAGCTTGTAGGAGAAGACCGGACGTTCGGCCTGCTTGGGCACGAAATAGTACATCATGCCGAGGAAGCCCGCGGTCAGGAAGAAGCCCACGGCGTTATGGCCGTACCACCATTGCGTCATGGCGTCCTGCACACCAGCAAAGACCTGCACCGACTTGGCGCCGAAGATCGAGACCGGGATCGACAAGTTGTTGACGATGTGGAGCATCGCGACAGTGACGATGAAGCTCAGGAAGAACCAGTTGGCCACGTAGATGTGCTTTTCCTGGCGCTTCAGGATCGTGCCGAGGAAGACCATCAGATAGGCCACCCAGACCACGGTCAGCCAGAGGTCAACATACCACTCGGGTTCGGCATACTCCTTCGACTGCGTGGCGCCGAGCAGATAGCCGGTGGCCGCGAGCACGATGAAGAGGTTGTACCCCCAGAACACGAACCAGGCGAGGTTACCGCCCCAGAGCCGCGCCGCGGAGGTCCGCTGCACGATATAGAACGAGGTCGCGATCAGCGCGTTGCCACCGAAGGCGAAGATCACCGCCGAGGTGTGCAGCGGGCGAAGCCGGCCGAAATTGGCATAGCCCTCGGCCCATTCGAAATTCAGCACCGGGTAGGCGAGCTGGAAAGCAATGAACGTCCCGACCAGGAAGCCGACAACACCCCAGAATGTTGTTGCGATGACACCGTAGCGCACCACCCCGTCCAAATAGCCTGTCGCCACTTCCGGCGGCAATTTCTCCTCGTCGAGCTGGCGAATGCTCCAGACGAACGCCGTCCCTGCTGCGAGCATGATAATGATCGCATGGACGAGATAGGCTGCGTCACGCGCGTAATTGGCTGCAATTGCCGCACAAAGCGCCAACAGACCCAACGCCGCGACCTTGGCGTAATCCCACATGGTGTGTCCCTTGTTATAATTCGGGAGAAGTTAGACTCCCCCTCTCGTGTTCCTTGTCCGCTTCTGAGGGTACGGGCAGTACGACGCTTTGATCTAGGTCAATGTCGTCGCACTCCGCCCTTGAGGCAGGTCAAGGCGCCGCAATGACACGCGCTCTAGACTTGCCGCAAGTGCAATATCGAAAGAACCCGCAATGGCGTACAAGTCGATTCTCACTGTGATTTCCGGACAAGACCTCGAAAACTCGGCTCTCGATGGTGCCGTATCGCTGACTCAGGCGCAGGATGGCCACCTGGAGATCCTCGCGCTCGGCGTCGATCACTCCACGCCCGGCTACTATTATGCCGGCACCAATGCGATGATCGAACAGGCCACGATGGAGCGCGCGCGACAGGAGGCCGACGAAATCGAGGCTGCCGTGCGCGCGGCGATGAAGACGCGCCAATGCCGCTGGGCGAGCGAGGCCGCGCTGGCGCAGATTGGAACGATCCAGACCCTGGTTGGCAACCGTGCCCGCTTCTCGGATCTCGTCGTGTTGCCCAAGCCATATGGCGAGGACAAGGGCGTGGCGGAGGAAGCGGTGATGGAAGCCGCGCTCTTTGCCGGCAATGTCCCGGTGCTGGTGCTGCCGCGTCAGACCGAGCTGAGACGGCCTGAAAAGGTGGTCATCGCCTGGAACCAGAGTGCCGAATCGCTCGATGCCGTGCGCGCGGCGATGCCGCTGCTGCGCCAGGCCGCGATCAGCAATATCGTCATCATCGACCCGCCGCGCCACGGTCCGGACCGCTCGGACCCCGGCGGCATGCTGAGCCAGATGCTGTCCCGCCACGGGGTGCGCGCCGAGATCTCTGTCATCGCCGGCACCATGCCGCGCACCGCAGATGTGCTCGCCCGCCATTGTGCGGACCAACAGGCGGACCTGCTGGTCATGGGCGCCTATGGCCATTCCCGCTTCCGCGAGGCGATCATGGGTGGCGCCACCCGCGATATGCTGGAAGCTGCGAAGATCCCGGTCTTCATGAGCCACTGAAGCAGTCTTTCTGACACGAAACGCCGGCGCTCCCATTCGGAATGCTGACGTTTCGTGATATCCTGTCTCTATTGTTTAGGGTTTTTCAGAACGAGGCTGCCAATGGCACGACAGGAATTCAGCGCGATCCTGCGCGACGAGGTCTATCGCTGGAACGCAACCGATCTCATACACCATGTCTCCGGCATCATGATCGACGAGCGCCACATGGCCGACAAACTCGCCGGTCACATCTATTTCTGCGAGAACTGCAAGTTCTGCCAGACCGACCGGATGTATTTCGACATCGACCATCTCGTTCCGGACAAGGAGTTTCGCGGCAGCCCGAACGCGTCGAACATCGCGCTGAATGCGATTGTGCTGTGCAAGTCCTATGAAAGCGGCGCGCGCGGTTGCAACCAGACCAAGGGCGCGCGGCTTTACCCGCCGCCCGATGCCGGCCTTGCACGGACACGTCCCGAGCTCGATCTCAACTATTGCCCGATGCATCTGCGCGATGCGAACCGGCTTTGGCCTTGACCTTCAGACCGGCAAGCCACCATCGGTGTCGTCGCCGGTCTCCAGCAAAAGACGGTCGAAATCGGGCACCGAGATATGCCGTTTGCCGGCCAGCTCGATCACGCCCTCGCGCTTGAGCGCCGAGACCTGTCGGCTCACCGTCTCCAGCGTCAGGCCGAGATAATCGGCCATGGCTTCCCGTGTCAGCGGCAGGTCGAATTCCAGCGAATTCTCGACCTTGTCGAGCTTCAGCGAGGCATCCCGTCGCGCAATGATCGTCAGCAGCGAGGCAATCTTCTCCCGCGCGGTCTTGCGACCGAGCAGCAGCATCCATTCGCGCGCCGCGTCCAGCTCGTCCAGCGTCATCTCCAGCAGGCGCTGCGCGATATGCGGCGTCGTCCGCATCAATTCCTCGAAAGGCCGCCGTCGGAAGCAGCACATCGTCACTTCGGTGGTCGCGGTCACGTCGTAGCTGGCCATTTCGCGGCCGGGCCGCCCCATGAAGTCCGACGGCAGCAACAGGCCGACCATCTGGGTGCGACCGTCCTCAAGCGTCTGGCTCAGCGTCGCGATCCCGTTGACCACGGTCGCCACGAAATCCAGCCTGTCGCCGGTCCAGGCAATGGTCTGCCCGGCCTCGAACGTCCGGTAATACTTGATCTCTTCCAGAAGCTCGAGCTCATCGGTCTCACAGCGCGCGCAAACCGCCCGATGCCGTATCGGGCAGTCCGCACAATCAACCGTGGTGAGTTCGATATCCTGCATTTCCATCCGCGCGCGCCCACTTGATTTCAATCAATGTCCTCCCGGCGCCCCGCCCCTAGATGTAGGCTCATGGAAACCGTATCGCAACTTGCGAAACTCGGCCTCTTCGATGCCCGGGTGCCTCGCTATACCAGCTATCCAACTGCGCCGCATTTCAACAACGCGGTCGGATCGCATCATTTTGCCGACTGGGTGGCGGCCCTGCCACCTGATTCGGACGTGTCACTTTATATTCATATCCCTTTTTGTAGAAGGCTGTGCTGGTTTTGCGCCTGCCGGACCCAGGGGACCTCGACCCTCTCACCGGTCGCCACCTATCTTGAGACGCTGAAGGCGGAAATCGACCTGTTGGCGGCCGCCCTGCCCTCCGGCGTCAAATTGTCCGCCCTGCATTGGGGCGGCGGTACGCCCACGCTTCTGTCGCCTGAAATGATGAAGGATCTCGCCGAGACGGTCTTCCGGGCGATTCCTCTCGCCGAGTCGGGCGAGTTTTCCGTCGAGATAGATCCCAACGAGATCGACGATGCCAGGCTTGACGCATTGGCCGAGGCCGGTATGTCCCGTGCTTCGATTGGCGTTCAGGATTTCGACCCCGAGATCCAGAAAGTCATCGGCCGGGAACAGAGCTTCGAGATAACCCAGGCCGCCGTTGACGGAATCCGCGCCCGCGGCGTCACCTCGCTCAACACGGATATCCTCTACGGGCTTCCGAACCAGTCCCGCGCCAAGATCACCGATTCGGTGCAGAAGCTCCTCTCGCTCTCGCCCGACCGGGTCGCGCTCTACGGCTACGCACATGTGCCCTGGATGGCGCGGCGCCAGACCATGATCCCTTCTGAGGCGCTGCCCACTCCGGAAGAGCGCCTCCACCTCTTCGACACCGCCCGTCGCCTCTTTCTCTGGGACGGTTATGACGAGATCGGCATCGACCATTTCGCGCGGAGTGAAGATTCCATGTCCGTCGCCGCCCGCGATGGCTCCCTGCGCCGCAATTTCCAAGGCTACACTGTCGACCCGGCCCCTGCCTTGATCGGCCTCGGCGCCTCCGCCATTTCGCGCTTCCCCCAAGGCTTCGCGCAGAACATCTCCGGCACAGGCGACTACACGAAGGCGATCCGCGAAAAACGCTTTGCCACTGGTCGGGGCCATATTTTCGCCGGCCAGGATCTCATCCGTGCCCGCATGATCGAGACCTTGATGTGCAATTTCCGCATCGAGCGCGCCGAGATCATCGAGCAATACGGCGCTGATCCCGACCTGATTACGGCGCTCTTCGCCGATGCAAAGGCACAGTTCGGCCAGTTCGTCACCGTGGATGCGACCGGGCTTGAAATCCCGCCCGAGGGCCGCCCTCTTACACGCATCATCGCCAAGGCATTCGATGCCTATGAGATGGCCAAAACCGGCCACAGCTCGGCGATCTGAAGCTGAAACCGTTTCATCGCGTCGAGATGCGACGCAGCGCGCGTTGGTCCGGCAGCTCCCCGCCGGCCGTGGCGCATCAAGATGCGCACCAGGCCGAGCGGTGGTGGCCGCGCACCTTCGGCGCGCGGCGGTTGCGATTCCTTCAACGGATATTTCTTTACGCCGCGAAGCGGCGCCACCGCCGCTCGAGCTTTGCTCGGCGGCAAACCCCCAGCAACCAGTTCCGCTCCGCCGGTCCGCTAGATCTGCGGCACGGGCCGCGTCCGTCCGGCCTCATCGATGGCAACGAAGGTAAACACCGCCTCGGTCACCTTCTCCTGCGCCCCGATCCGGTCACGAATAGCCCAGGCTTCGACTGAAACGGCCATCGAGCTGCGCCCGACCCGCGCGATATGGGTGTAGATGCAGAGCACATCGCCCACCCGCACCGGACGGATGAACTTCATCGCGTCGACCGCGATCGTCGCCACGCGGCCCTGCGCGCGCATACCGGCCGCCATGCCCGCAGCGATGTCCATCTGCGCCAGTACCCAGCCGCCGAAGATATCCCCGCTCACATTGACATCCGCCGGCATGGCCAGCGTTCGGAGCGTCAATTCGCCATGCGGTTCCGTATCGTCATTCATCTGTTGCTCCCATTCCTGCCCCGTTTCGCTTTCAGAAGAGGTGCCAGACCGCCATTGCGCCGGCAAGCGCCAGCTGCCCTACAATGATCCACCCGAGTCGACTCCGGAACGGTTCCTTCCGCGTCTTGTGCCGGAAGACCTGCTGTCCGAGAATCGCGCCCGGCGAGCCGCCCCAGACCGCCACCCAAAGCAGCACCTTCTCCGGCACCCGGCGCATTGAGCGCGAGGCGCAGAACTTGTCCCAACCGAACAGCAGGAACGCACCAAGACTCAACACTCCGACCAAGAGCGCGAAGCTCCCCCAGAGTACGCTCAGGCGCCTCGCTCCAGCGCTTCGTCGAGGTTAAAGGCCGCCGCGATCAGTTCGCGGGTATAATCTGTCTTCGGCGCCGCAAAGATCTCCCGCGTCGTGCCGCTCTCGACAATATCGCCCTGCTTCATGACGATAACCTTGTGCGAAAGCGCCCGCACGACCCGCAGGTCATGGCTGATGAAGAGATAGGCCAGCCCGTGCTTGGCCTGTAGCCGCCGCAACAGCTCGACGATCTGCACCTGCACCGTCATGTCCAGCGCCGAGGTCGGCTCGTCCAGCACCACCAGCTTGGGCTCAAGGATCATCGCTCGCGCAATAGCAACCCGCTGCCGCTGTCCGCCGGAGAACTCATGCGGATAACGATGCATCAGGCTCGGGTCCAGCCCGACCTCCTCCATGATATCCGCCACCATCTCCCGCTTCGACTTCGCCCGCACCGTCCGGTGCACGCCAAGCCCTTCGGCGATGATCTGTTCCACCGTCATGCGCGGACTGAGGCTGCCAAAGGGGTCCTGAAACACGATCTGCATATGTCGGCGCAAATCGCGCAACGCCCGTTGCGGGCACCCCTGCACATCCTCGCCCATGAAGACGACCGGCCCCTCCGACGCGATAAGCCGCATGATCGCCAGCGCCAACGTCGTCTTTCCCGAGCCGCTTTCGCCCACGATCCCCAGCGTCTCGCCGGCGCGAACGCTCAGGCTCGCATCGTTCACCGCCTTCACATGCCCGACCGTCCGCCGCAGGAAACCACGTTGGATCGGGAACCAGATCTTGAGCGCCTCGGTGGACACAACCACCTCCGGGTCGCCTTCCACCGGTTCCATCACGCCCTTCGGCTCGGCCGCCAGCAGCGTCTGCGTGTATTCATGCTGCGGATTGGCGAAGATCTCCTCCGCCGGGCCGGTCTCGACGATCTCTCCGTCCTTCATCACGCAGACCCGATCCGCGATTTTCCGCACGATCCCGAGATCATGGGTGATGAAGAGAAGGCTCATCTTCTCCGTCCGCTTCAGCTCAGCCAGAAGCTCAAGGATCTGCGCCTGGATGGTCACGTCGAGCGCGGTCGTCGGCTCATCGGCAATCAACAGCTCCGGCCCATTGGCCAGCGCCATTGCGATCATCACCCGCTGCCGCTGTCCGCCGGACAGCTGGTGCGGATAAGCACCGAGCCGGCTCTCCGGGTCGCGAATCCCGACCTTGTGCAGCAGCTCCAGCACGCGGGCTCGCGCAGGCTCGCCCACCAGCCCCTGATGCAATGTGATCGACTCGACCAACTGCCGTTCCAGTGTGTGCAGCGGGTTGAGCGAGGTCATCGGCTCCTGGAAAATGAAGCTGATATCGTCGCCCCGCACATCCATCAGGTCTTCCTCGGAGGCGCCCACCATCTGCTTGCCGCGATAGTCGATGGAGCCCTTGATGGTCGCATTCTCGCCCAGCAAGGACACGGTCGACAGCGCCGTCACCGATTTGCCCGAGCCGGACTCGCCCACCAGCGCCACAGTCTCTCCCTCGCCAACTTCGAAGGAGACACCCTTGACGGCCGGAATGTCGCGCCCGTCTTGCCGGAAGGAAACGTTCAGATCACGGACTTTCAGAAGCGTCTGCCCTGTCATCATTGGAAGGTTTTCCTCGGATCGAAGGCATCCCGAACGCCTTCGAAGATGAAGACGAGCAGGGAAAGCATGATGGCAAAGACAAAGAAGGCGGTGAAGCCGAGCCAGGGCGCCTGGAGGTTCTGCTTGGCCTGCAGCGTCAGCTCACCAAGCGACGGCGCCGAAGAGGGCAGCCCGAACCCGAGGAAGTCGAGCGAGGCCAGCGTGCCGATCGTCGCCGTGACGAGGAAGGGCAGCATGGTAAGCGTCGCCACCATCGCGTTGGGCAGCATGTGGCGGAACATGATTGTCCAGTTGGACACGCCCAAAGCCTTGGCCGCGCGGACATATTCGAGGTTGCGCGCACGCAGGAACTCCGCCCGAACCACGCCGACAAGCGCCGGCCAGCCGAAGAGCACCGTCAGAAAGACCAGCAGCCAGAAACTTCGGCCCAGGATCGCGAACATGATGATGATGATGTAGAGCTGGGGCGTCGAGGTCCAGATCTCGATAACCCGCTGGAAAACAAGATCTATCCAGCCGCCGAAAAAGCCCTGCACGGCGCCGGCGACGATGCCGATGACCGAGGCCGAGACGGTGACGATCAATGTAAACAGGATCGACAGCCGGAAGCCATATATCACGCGCGCCAGCACATCCCGCGTTGCGTCATCCGTGCCCAGCCAGTGATCGGCATCCGGTGGCGAGGGTGCGGGCTGGCCCAGCGTGTTCGGCGTGTTGTAACTGTAGGGGACCGGCGGCCAGAGCATCCAGCCCTTGACGACCTCTTCGCCCTCGATCTCCGTCGCCCCGGCCTCGACCTGGACGATGATGTCCTCGGGATAGTCGAAACAGTCGATGATCCCGCCAGAGACGATCAGGCATTGCACCTCGACATCGCGATAGACGGCCTCGGTCGGGAAATCTCCGCCAAAAGCTGTCTCGGGGTAGAATTTCTGGATCGGGAAATGCAATTCGCCCCGGTAGTTCACCAGGATCGGTTTGTCATTGGCGATGAACTCGGCAAAAAGCGAACTGACGAAGAGGATCATGAAGATGATCAGCGACCAATACGCCCGCCGGTTGCGCTTGAAGTTTCGCCAGCGACGCTGGTTGAGCGGTGAGAGGCTGAACAGCCCCTTCTTCGGCTCGGCGGCCTCGGCGCGGGAGATGGCATCATTGCTCATGTCACACCTGCCGGCTTTCGAAGTCGATCCGCGGATCGACGAGGACATACATCAGATCGGAGAGGATCCCGACCAGCAACCCGATCAGCCCGAAGACATAGAGCGTGCCGAAGACCACCGGGTAATCGCGCGCCACCGCGGCCTCGAAACCGAGCCGGCCCAACCCGTCCAGTGAGAAGATCGTCTCGATGATGATCGAGGCGCCGAAGAAGACACTGAGGAAGGCGGCCGGGAAGCCGGCGATCACGATCAGCATCGCGTTGCGGAAGACATGGCCGTAAAGCACCCGGCTTTCGGAAAGTCCCTTCGCCTTGGCGGTGATCACATATTGCTTCTTGATCTCGTCGAGGAAGGAATTCTTGGTCAGCAGCGTCAGCGTGGCGAAGCTGGAGATGGTCGAGGCCAGCACCGGCAGCGTGATGTGCCAGAAATAGTCGCCGATCTTCTCAAGCGTCGACATCTGGTCGAACCCGTCCGAGACCAGCCCGCGCAGCGGGAAGATCTGCCAGTATGAGCCCCCCGCGAAGAGCACCAGCAACAGGATGGCGAAGAGGAAACCCGGGATCGCATAGGCGACGATGATGAAGCCAGAGGTCCAGGTGTCGAAACTGGAGCCGTCTTTCACGGCCTTTCGGATGCCCAGCGGGATCGAGATGATATAGGCAATCAGCGTCGACCAGAGCCCGAGCGTGATCGAAACGGGCATCTTCTCGATGACGAGATCCACCACCGAGATCGAGCGGAAATAGCTCTCGCCGAAATCGAAGCGCATGTAGTTGCCCATCAGGATGGTGAAGCGCTCGACAATGCCGATGGCTTCCTTCTCGCTGGCCGGGTCGTCGAGATTGGGCGTGCCTTCGAACCCGTCGGCGCAGGTGATCCGGGCAAAGCCCATGTCGATCTCAAGCTCGTCGAGGAAGTCCTGCGGCAAGCCTCGCGCGCCGAGATAGGCGTCATCCGAGCCCTCGCCCGCGCCGCCGGCGCCCGCATCGGCGCCCCCGGCAATCCCTTCGAAAACATCGCCTTCGCCTTCGACCTGGGCGATGATCTGTTCGATCGGTCCGCCGGGGACGAATTGCGTCAGCACGAAATTGATCAGCATGATCCCGAACAGCGTCGGAATGATCAGCAGCAATCGCCGGAGAATATAGGCGCCCATCTAGGTGCTCTCTGCTCGCCTCTTGTTATCGCAGCACGCCGGCTGCTTTCAGCTTTTCCGCCTTTTCGGCGTTGTACCACCAGAAGTCCAGATTGCCGAGCGCGAAGGGCGGCAGCGGATCGGGGTGCTCAAACATGTCGAAATAGGCGACCGTATGCTTGTCCTTGTACCATTGCGGGATCCAGAACCGTTCGGCGCGCAGCACCCGGTCCAGCGCCTTCACACCGGTCTCCAGCTCTTCCTGTGTCTCGGCAGCAATGATCGTCTCGACGAGGCTGTCCACGGCCTCCGACTTCAACCCCATTGAGTTGAAGACAGAACTGTCTGCCGTCTCGGAGCCGAAATACTGCTTCAGCCCGGCGCCGGGGATGTATCCCATCGGGAACTGGTCGGTCATGATGTCGAAATCGTACGAGCGTTCGCGATTGGTCGCCTCGGCCTGATCGACCCGGTTGTGACTGGCATCGATCCCGGCGCGACGCAGGTTCTCGACATAAGGGTTGATCACCCGGTCGAAGGTCTGGCTGTCATTGAGAAACTCGACTTTCAAGGTCTTGCCGTCCTTGATCCGCATCCCGTCCTTGCCGATTTCCCAGCCGGCCTCGTCCAGCAGTTTCAGCGCCTTGCGCAGGTTCCCCCGGTCGAGCTGCCGCTCGCCGGACACCGCCCCGACCGGCGGTTCGGCATCCAGAACGCCCTCCGGCAGCTTGTCCGCCAACGGCTCCAACAGCGCCAGTTCCGCCTCCGAAGGCAGGCCCGTCGCCGCGAGGTCCGAGTTCTCCCAGAAGGAGTTCACCCGCTCGTAGAGCCCGTAGAAGAGCTGGTCGTTCGACCATTCGAAGTTGAAGAGCAGCCCGATGGCCTCGCGCACCTTCGGGTCCTGGAATTGCGGCCGACGCAGGTTCATCACGAAGCTCTGGCCGGTCGCGATCGTCCCGTCATGCAGCTCGGCCTTGATCACATGGCCGTTCGTCAGCGACGGGAAATCGTACCCCGTGGCCCAGGTCTTCGAGCTGGCCTCGTTGCGGAAATGGTAGGCACCCGCCTTGAACCCCTCGAAAGCGGCCACATAGTCGCCGAAATACTCCAGCCGGAGGCTGTCGAAATTGTGCCGCCCGACATTCTGCGGCAGGTCCTTGCCCCAATAGTCCGGGTTGCGCTTGTAGACCGAGCGCTTGCCGACATCGAGCTGGTCCGGGACATAGGGTCCGGAGCCGAGGAAAGGCGTCATGGAATTCTCTTCGAGATCCAGCCCGTTGGCCTCGTAATGCGCCTTGGAAAAGATTGGCAGCCCGCCGACGGTCTGGATCAGGTCGCGCTTTGGTTGGTCCTCGGGGAAGGTGAAATGGATGCGGCGCTCGTCCAGCACTTCCGCGCGCTCTACCTGTGTTTGGAGCACGGCGCGGAAGCTCGGCAGGCCCTTCTCGCGGAAGAGTTCATAGGAAAAGAGCACATCTTCGGCTGTGAGCGGCGAGCCGTCCGAAAAGCGGACCTCTTCGCGCAGGGTGAAGATCACCTCGCTGCGATCTTCCGGATATTCTATGGTCTCGGCCAGCAGCCCGTACTCGTCTCCAATCACGTCGGCCACGCTCTCCAGCAGGCTCTCATATGGCGCGCTGGCGAGCCGCTCCGAACGGCCCTTGATCGAATAGGGATTCATCGAGTCGTAGCCGCCAAAGGCCCAGACCGACATCTCGCCGCCCTTGGGCGCGTCTGGGTTCACATAGTCCAGATGGGCGAAATCGGCGGGATATTTCAGCTCGCCCGGAAAAGTCGAGATACCATGAGACGAGATCCAGCCCTCGGGGGCGGCCTGCGCCAGCGCACTTGCCGCGAGCAGGAAACCGGCCGAGAGCGCGAGGCGCGCGCGGGTCCATCCTGAGGCGTGCAGGGGCAATGTCGTCATCGAGGCATCCTTCCGGCAAGGTGGCAGTTGTCGCGCCAAGGCTAGAGAGACGGCTCGCGGGGAACAAGGCGAGATTGTGTGAACTTGCGTGAACGACGGTTACCGGTCGCGCCGCGGAGGCCGGGAACGGGAGGCGCGCGCGATGCCGTGGACGCTCCGGCTCGCCGGTCGCCTATTCCCGTCGGTTCACGAGTTGCGCATATGGCGGAAGGTTCGGCTGAACGCGCACCGCCTCCTCATAGGCCGCTTCGAGTTCCTCCGCCGCCGTCTCGTAATCGACCAGCAACAGCTCATCGCCGGGCACGACATTCTCGTCCGTCAGACGCCGCAGCCGCCGGATCTCCGTCTCGATGGCCTGCACCGCCATTACCAGCGTCCAACCGCCAATCTCGGGCATATCTTTCCTCCCGGCGCCTAGCGTGCCAGCTCGGTCTTCCGCACAACCGCGTTGCGCGCGAGATTATCCAGCGCGGCCCGGTAGGCCGGCAGGCTCATCCGACCGCGCGGAACGATAACATAGCGCCGTCCCTGCCGCCGGCCGTCACGGCTCACCTGGACTCGGCGACTGCGTTCGACGACCAGGGAATCGGGAATGACCGTTCCCTCCGGCAGATCGAAATAGCGCCAGCCGATAAAACCATACCAGCCCGTCTGATCGAACAGCACCGTGCCGCCATCGCAATCGACGATGGTTTCCTCGCCCATGGCAAAGACGGTCATGTCGGCCCGACGGGTCCATTCCCGGCCGTTCCTGTCCAGATGCGTCTCCGCCTCGAGGCGCGGGTAAAGAACGCCATCGACAGCTGGCTCCTCCCGGGAATCCGGATCGGAATTCGAACTTCCGTCGATGATTGCCCGATAAAGATTTGTACTCGTCCGAGTCACATGGCTACCCCGCTAGCATTTCGCCAAGCTACAGGTGCCCGCGGTGCGCGGTCAATGTCGAGTACGCCGGATAGGCCAACCCAAGAAAAGACCCCCCGGAGCCATCGCTCCGGAGGGTCGAATTCGTGCCGCCATTGCGCCTGATCAGCCTTCCGGAGTCTCCAGGAAGGCAATGATGTTGGCGCGATCTTCGGGCTTCTTGAAGCCGGCGAAGGACATCTTGTTGCCCGGGGCAAAGCCTTTCGGGTCAGCCAGGTAGCCGTCGAGGTTTTCCGGCGTCCAGGTATCGACCACCTCGGCCAGCGCTCCGGAATAGCCCGAGAAACTGTCCACGGCTTCCACCGGACGATTCACGATCTGGTAGAGCGACGGGCCGGTGGCGTTGGCACCGTCTTCCAGCTTGTGGCAGGCTTGGCATTTCTTCCAGAGCTTCTCGCCCTTGCCGATATCAGCACTGGCCAGCAGCGTGGCGAGATCGACCGGTTCGGCCTCTTCCTCTGCTGCGGCGTCACCGTCCCCGGTATCAATCACATAGGCCTGCGCATGCTCATCACCATGGCCACCGCCGCTGGTGTTATAGAGTCCGCCGGCGGCCCAGCCGGCAAGAAGAAGGACCAGCAGCGAACCACAAACGGCGCCGACGGTCTTGGTAAGTGTCATCGTGTCGAACATGTCGCATCCCGCTAAACAAACGTTTCGCGCATCTATCATGGTTCCGCCCCCTTCACGCAAGATGAAGTTTGACCAAAGTCCCGCCAAAAAGTCGCATCTTCTTGAATATGTCTGCGAAATACCAATGACCGACCGTCCTCGCATAGCCTTCCAGGGAGAGCTTGGTGCCTATTCGCACCAGGCCTGCCATGACGCGCGCCCCGATTATGATCCGTTGCCCTGCCATACATTCGAAGAAACCATCGAGGCAGTCCAATCCGGCAAGGCGGATCTCGCCATGCTGCCGGTGGAGAACACGACCTATGGGCGCGTGGCCGATATTCACCGTCTGCTGCCCGAGAGCGGGTTGCATATCATCGACGAGGCCTTCGTGCGGGTGCATATCTCGCTGATGGCGCTGCCCGGCGTGCATCTCGACGAGATCGAGGTGGTGCGGGCGCACCTGGTGCTGCTGCCACAATCGCGCGGATTCCTCGACCAACTGGGGATTCGCGGTGAAGCGGCGGCCGACAGTGCCGGCGCCGCCGCCGATATTGCCAAGAATGGGGAGCGCAACGTGGGGGCGCTGGCGTCGGACCTCGCGGCCGACACCTACGGGCTCAATATCCTCGCCCGGCATATCGAGGATCAGGACCACAACACGACGCGTTTCCTCATCATGTCGCGCGAGCCCAACATGACGCGACGCGGCGACGAGCAGATGATGACGACATTCGTGTTCCGGGTCCGCAACATACCGGCCGCCCTCTACAAGGCGATGGGCGGGTTTGCGACCAATGGCGTGAACATGACCAAGCTGGAAAGCTACATGGTCGACGGCTCCTTCACGGCGACGCAGTTCTACGCCGATATCGAAGGGCATCCGGAAGATCGTTCGGTCCAGCTCGCGCTGGAAGAACTGGAATACTTCACCGACCGGCTGGACGTCCTGGGCGTCTATCCGGCCGATCCGCGAAGGAACTGACGGGCAGGCTTTGGCACGGCGGCTTTTCGGCCGTCACCCCGTGCCATGCCCCAATACCTGAGAGCGGTTGAAAGCGACGGCCATTCACGCCGTCGCTTCGACCTCCCCCTCCTCTTGCAGCAGCAACCAGGACGACGCCCCGATTATCAGTGCCGCACCGATCCACAGGCTCCCCGGCGGGTAGAACCCGAAGACCGCCGCGCCCAGCAGCACGTTGAAGACCAGCTTCACATGATCGAAGGGCTGCAAATAGGCGGCATCCGCGAGACTGTAGGCCCGCGCGATGGCGTATTGCGCAAGTGCCGTCAGCAGCCCGGTCGAAAGGAGCAAAAGCCCCGACGTCCCGAAATCGAGCCCAAACCCGTCGCCCCATGCCACAGCCGCATTGACCGGTGTCAGAAGGAGCAGAAGGTAGACCGTGAGCGATTCTGGCGTCTCGCGCCAGGTGAGGAACTTGGTCACGACGGAGGAGGCCGCCCAGAACGCCGCCGCGCCTACCGGCAGCAACGCATGAGGTGTGAAAGCCTCCGACCACGGGGCGAGGATGACCATACCACCCGCGAACCCGACCGCGACCGCCGTCCAGCGTTGCGCGCTTGCGACCTCGCGCAGGAAGACCACGGCACCGATGGTGACGAACATGGGCGCCAGCATGATCAATGCAATGGCCTGCCAGATCGGCACATGCGCGAGCCCGGCGACCCAGAGCTGCACCCCTGCCGCCGCGAAACCGACCCGCAGCAGGTGCCAACCAAGCGCGCGCGTGCGGAGGGCGGCGATTCCATGGGCCCAGAGCCAGGGCAGCGAGAAACAGAAGGCGATGAGATATTGCCAGAAGGCGAGCCGGGCCGGGGCGATCCCCTGCACCATGGCACCATACTGGACCAGCGTGTTGACGGCGGCAAACAGCGCCCCCGCCGCGATCATGAAAAACGCACCGGCGGCCATGGGGCCGAATGCGTTGGGTATGCGAGTCATGGCGATGTCCTTTCTCTCCGCTCACGACTCAAGGCAGACAGGACAACGCGACCGGCCCCTGCGAGGGCAAGCCGATGTCCGCTCTCTTTCATCCGGACTTTAACCGTCGGCTCCGGCTTCTCACCGGATCTGCTGACCCTCCCCGGAAGGGAGGCGCTCGCGGGCTCGCGGCTCGGAGGCCACATACCGCCGGTGGGGAATTTCACCCCGCCCTGAGAACGACGCGGCCCGATCGGCCGCGCGCGCACTTTAATGCGCGGGGCTGGGAGAGACAATCCGCCGTGACATTTCGACCGGACGGGCGAGCTTCCCTCCCGTCGAACCGCATCGGAGATGCGCTCCGCCCGTCGGGGGTAGCGCCCGCTGCGCGGGCGCGGCTGCGCTTTGATCGCCGGTTTGTGCGAAGGTCAGTCAGGTCTCGACTTGCGCCAGATCCATACGCGAGCGCGGTACTGCCTTCGGATCCTCGTCCAGTTCGCCATGTAGCCGCTCCATCAGAGCGACCAGCGTCTCCTGCTCCGCCTCCGACAACCGCCCCAGAAGCCGCGCTTCGACCGCCAGGGCTTCCGGCACGATCCCGTCGAGCACTTTCCAGCCGGCCTTCGTCAGCGAGATCTCGACCAGCCGGTGATCTTCTGCCCCCGCTTCTTTGACCACAAGCCCCGCCGCTTCCAGCCGCGACACCGCACGGCTCACGCGCGGCTTTTCGAGGTTCACACAATTGTGGATCTCCCGCACCGACACCCGGTGACAGCGCGACAGATGCACGATGACCCGCCATTCCGGCAGAGACAGCCCGTATTTCTCGCCATAGACCAACGAGATCCGCTTGCTGATCCGCTCCGAGAGAACCGCAAGCCGATACGGCAGGAATTCGGACAGGTTGAACACATCACTTGCCATGGCGGCCTCCGTCGGATTTCGTTTCGATCGAAACGAGATTGACAATCGTTGCGACTGAAACGATATTCCGGTCAAATTAGCGCGCGCACCGGGGCAACGCAAGAATGGCGCCGGCGAAACAGGGAGGGGGCCCGGATGGCCAGGGAATTCGCATCCCAAGGGGATATGAGCGAGAAGACGATCAGCTTCACCGAGGTTGGCGAAGGGCTCTACGCCTTCACCGCCGAGGGGGATCCGAACTCGGGCGTGATCATCGGCGACGAGTCGGTGATGATCGTCGAGGCGCAGGCCACTCCGCGGCTGGCCAACAAGGTGATCGAAAAGGTCCGCGAGGTGACCGACAAGCCGATCACCCATATCGCGCTGACCCATTATCACGCCGTCCGCGTTCTTGGCGCCTCGGCCTTTGGCGCGCAACAGATCCTGATGTCGGATGCGGCGCGCGCCATGGTGGTAGAGCGTGGGCAGGAAGATTGGGACAGCGAGTTCCAGCGTTTCCCGCGCCTGTTCGAAGGCCATGAGAGCATTCCCGGCCTGACCTGGCCGACGACGAGCTTTACGGGTCGCATGTCGGTCTTTCTCGGCAAGCGCCGGGTCGACCTGATGCAGCTCGGCCGCGCTCATACGGCGGGTGACATGGTCATCCATGTGCCGGATCAGAACGTCATGTTTACCGGCGATATCGTCGAGTACCACTCTGCCTGCTATTGCGGCGACGGGCATTTCAAGGACTGGTCCGGGACACTCGACAACATCGCCGCCTATGACGTGGACGCCATCGCGCCGGGACGCGGCGACGCACTGGTGGGCAAGGCGATGGTCGGCAAGGCCATCGAGAACACGCGCGATTTCGTCCTTTCCACCTATCGTCCGGCGGCAAAGGTCGCAGCACGTGGAGGCTCTCTCAAGGACGCCTGGGACGCTGTTCGCGCGGAATGTGACCCGAAATTCGCCGATTACGCCATATACGAGCATTGCCTGCCCTTCAACGTCGCGCGCGCTTTTGACGAGGCTCGCGGCATCGATACCCCACGCATCTGGACCGCCGAACGCGACCTGGAAATGTGGGCCCAGCTTCAGGGCTGACCCGCATCATGGGGGGAGAGATGAAAAAAATCTTCGAGCAACCGCTCTACGGATATCAACGCAGCCCGGATCAGGGCTGCGCTCATGCCATTCGCCATCCGGTCGTGGTGATCGGCGCAGGTCCGATCGGGCTCGCGGCCGCAATCGATCTGGCACAGCAGGACGTGCCGGTCGTGGTGCTGGACGAGAATGACAAGGTGAGCTTCGGCTCCCGCGCCATCTGTTTCGCCAAGCGCCCGCTGGAGATCCTCGACCGGCTGGGCTGCGGCCAGCCGATGGTGGAGAAAGGCGTCGAATGGGAAACCGGCAAGGTCTTCTTCGAAGAGCGGCAGGTCTATGAGTTCAACCTGCTGCCGGAGGAAGGTCATGAGCGGCCGGCCTTCATCAATCTGCAGCAATACTATTTCGAGCAATATCTCGTGGAGCGGGTCCGGGAACTTGAAGCCGAGGGCAAGCCCATCGAGATCCGGGGCGGCAGCAAGGTCTTGCGGGTCGAGCAGACGCGAAACCACGTGGCACTGCTGGTCGACACGCCGGAGGGGGAATACGATCTCGAAGCCGAGTGGCTCATCGCCTGCGACGGCGCCGCTTCGCCAACCCGCGCGATGCTCGGGCTGGATTTCATCGGACGTGTCTTCGAAGACAATTTCCTCATCGCCGATGTGGTGATGGAGGCCGATTTCCCAACCGAACGCTGGTTCTGGTTCGACCCGCCCTTCAATCGCGGCCAGTCGGCGCTGCTGCACAAGCAGCCCGACGGGGTCTGGCGGATCGATCTCCAGCTCGGTTGGGACATCGACAAGGCCGAAGAGAAGAAGCCGGAAAACGTTATCCCCCGGCTCAAGGCGATGCTGGGCGAGGACGTGAAATTCGAGCTGGAATGGGTCTCGATCTACACGTTCCAATGTCGACGGATGGAGAAGTTCCGTCACGGCCGGGTGATCTTCGCCGGCGACAGCGCGCATCAGGTCTCGCCCTTCGGCGCACGCGGTGCCAATTCCGGGGTTCAGGACACGGATAACCTCGTCTGGAAGCTCAAGCTGGTGATGGACGGACTGGCGCCTGAAACCCTACTCGACAGCTATGATGCCGAACGCATCCAGGGGGCCGAAGAGAATATCCTCAACTCCTCCCGTTCCACCGATTTCATCACTCCAAAATCGGAGATGAGCCGGATCCTGCGCGACGCGGTTCTCGATCTGTCCGAGCATCATCCCTTCGCCCGTCCGCTGGTCAATTCCGGCCGCCTCTCGGTGCCCTGCACCCATGACGGCTCTCCGTTGAACACGCCCGACGCGCTGCCCGACGGCCCGGAACGCAGCCGCCCCGGCGCCCCCTGCCCCGACGCCCCGTTGGACGACGGCTTCCTGCTGCGCCAGATCGGCAATGGGTTCACGCTGCTCACGCTCGATTGCGACGCGCCCGACCGGCTGGACGTGGACGGCATCACACTGCGCCGTCTCGCGCTTTCGGCGACAGATGACCCGACCGGCGCGCTGGCGGAGCGCTATCTCGGCGGAGCGACCTCCGCGATCTACCTGATCCGTCCGGACCAACATGTCGTCGCCCGCTTCGACAGCTACGACGAAACCCGGCTCCGCTCGGCGCTGCGCAGGGCCTGCGCCAAGGAGATCCCGGCATGAGCGCCCTGATCCTGACTCCGAATATCGATGGCGCGGATGATTTCTACGCCGACCTCCTCGCCGCCCATGACGGGTTGAACAAGGCGGAAAGCGATGCGCTCAACGCCCGCCTCGTGCTGATCCTGGCCAACCATATCGGTGACCGGGAAACGCTCTCCGCCGCGTTGGAAGCGGCGCGCAAGACGGGGCCCGCATGAAGCTCCATTCCTATTGGCGCTCGACCACGTCCTACCGCGTTCGCATTGCGCTCAACCTCAAGGGGCTGACCTATGAAACCGTGCCGGTGGACCTTCTGTCCGGCGCGCAGCGCAGCCCGGCCTATCGTGCGTTGAACCCCGGCGCAGGCGTGCCGACACTGGAGCTCGCGGACGGGACGGTGCTGACGCAATCGCTCGCGATCCTCGACTATCTCGATCATCTCGTCCCGGAGCCGCCGCTCTTGCCCGCCGATCCTCTTGACCGAGCCCATGTGCAGGCAGCCGCCCATCTTGTTGCGTTGGACATCCACCCGGTGAACAACCTGCGCATCATCAACCGGCTCAAGACCGAACATGGCGTGGATAACGAGGCGGCAAAGGCCTGGATGCTTCACTGGATGGCAGAGGGGCTCGCCGCCTTCCAGCAGATGCTGCCAGCGAACACACGTTACTGTTTCGGGGACGCGCCAATGCTCGCCGATATCTGCCTCGTGGCGCAGCTCTACAATGCCCATCGCTGGGGACTCGACCTTGCCCCATTTGCACGGCTTTTGGAGATTGAACGGGACTTGCTCATATTGCCCGCATTCGACGCCGCCCGTCCCGAGAACCAGCCAGACGCACCATGACCCGCATCGGGGTGGACAACGTTCTCCCCTGATCCGCGAGACCGCCAGACGGCAACGGGGCCTTTGTTGACGCCTGTCGGGAATCCGTGGCCGCTTAGGTTATCGCCCCCCGAGAAGCCCCCTCGGGCCGGTCAGGATTCCATGCCGTGCTTCGCCTGCGACCGATGGCGGCTTCCAAATTCTGACAACCACGCCTAAACCGTCCCAAATGACCCGGACACTGATCGAAATCTACAATGACCGTGCCGCTGAAGGGCTGTTGACGCCTGACACGGCCCAGGCCGCTGCGCTGCCCGAGTTGGAGCGCGTACGGCACGAGTTGGCGCATCGCGCCACGGCGCAACCGAAGGTGAGCGGGTTGCGGGGGCTGTTCTCCAAACCCGTCGAGCCCGAGCCGGTGCGGGGGCTCTACCTCTGGGGCGGCGTTGGGCGCGGAAAGTCCATGTTGATGGACCTGTTCTTCGAAGCCGTGCGCACCCCGCGCAAGCGGCGCGTCCATTTCCACGCCTTCATGCAGGAGGTCCATTCCGGGCTGCACGAGGCGCGCAAGCGCAAGGTCAATGATGCGATCCTGCCGGTGGCCGACGAGGTGATCGCCCATGTCGACCTGCTCTGTTTCGACGAGATGCAGATCTCCGATATCGCCGACGCCATGATCGTGGGGCGGCTCTTCGAACGGCTCTTCGCCGCCGGAGTCGTGGTGGTCACCACCTCCAACCGAGTGCCGGACGATCTCTACAAGAACGGGCTGCAGCGCGACCTTTTCCTGCCTTTCATCGACATGATCAAGACGCGCATGGTCGTGCATGAGCTGGTGTCGGACACGGATTACCGGCAGGACAGGCTCGCGGGCTCACCGGTCTATTTCACGCCCAACGATCACAGCGCACGCGCGGCAATCCAGTCGGTCTGGGACGACCTCTCCGGCGGAGATGCGCCACCACTGGTGCTGACGGTCAAGGCGCGGCCGGTGGAGATCCCGGCCTTCCGAAACGGCGTGGCGCGGGCGGGCTTCTTCGATCTTTGCGGCGTCCCGCTCGGACCGGCGGATTACCTCGCAATCGCGGAGACCGCCAAGGTGCTGGTCCTGACGGATATTCCCTGCCTGGGGCGGTCGAACTTCAACGAGGCGAAGCGCTTCGTGACCCTGATCGACGCGCTCTACGAGGCGAAAGTGAAGCTGATCTGCACCGCAGCCGCCGAACCGGAAATGCTCTATCTCGAGGGGGAGGGAACCTTCGAATTCGAGCGCACTGCGAGTCGGTTGCGAGAAATGCAGGCGGCGGATTGGGGCGCGGGCGAGGGCTGACTGCGCAGGCGGTCAAGGTCTGCAACTGTGTCAATGTCATGCAACACGTCGGTAACGGCCACGCGGACCGGACCAAGGCTGCGCAAGGTGTCTTCCATGGCGTGGGGTGTCGACCAACGGACGTTTTCGAACAGCGCGGGCGGGACCGGGCGGCTGCGTTTCAGGCCGATCAGCCAGTAGCCGCCATCGGGCGCCGGGCCGAGCACCGCCTCATGCGTGCCGAGGGCGCGGAAGGCAGTGTCGATATGCCGGGATGTGACGCCGGGAATATCCGCGCCGATGATGAGGACCGGGCCGGGCGGTGCGGTGCGGAAGACGCGCTCCATCCGGTGGCCGAGATCGCCCGTTCCCTGAGGCAGACGTGGCAGATGCGGTGGCCAGATCCGCGAGGCGCGCCCCTCCCGATCCGGCGAGACGGCAAGCGTGAGCTGCCAACGCGGATCATCCAGCCGCCGCAGTAGCGCGGCGCATTGGTGGCGGAACCACCATGCGGCTGCCGTGGCGCCGATATCGCGACCCAGCCGGGTCTTCACCCGACCCGGACGCGGCTCCTTGAGCATGATGACGAGCTGCTGGCGGCGCATTTGTCTCAGGCGAAATAACTTTGCAGGATGCGGGTATAGATCGTCTTGAGCTGACCGATCTGCACTATGGAGACCCGCTCGTCGACCTGGTGCATCGTGCGCCCGACAAGGCCGAACTCGACCACCGGGCAGTGATTCTTGACGAAACGCGCATCCGATGTGCCGCCCGAGGTCGACAGGCCGGGAAGCCGTCCGGTTTCGGCCTCGACGGCCTTCGCGATGAGGTCGGAGAGCGGGCCAGGCGGGGTCAGAAAACTCTCGCCGGAGATCTTTGTCGTCATCGCGATTTCGAGATCGAACAGCGCGGCAACCTCCTGCGCCTGAGCGGCGAGCCATTCGGTGAGGCTGGCGCCGCTATGGGTGTCGTTGAATCGGATATTGACCACGGCGCGGCTGGTCCCGGGGATGACGTTGGTCGCTGCATTCCCGGTGTCGATATTGACCACGGCGAGAGTCGACGGGTCGAAATGCGCCGTACCGTCATCAAGCGTGTGCGCGGCCAGGCGGGCGGCCAGCGTGGCGATGGCGGCGACCGCGTTCCGGGCGCGGTCGGGATAGGCCGCATGCCCCTGGATGCCGGTCGCTTCAAACCAGGCGGTGATCGAGCCGCGCCGGCCAATCTTCATCATTTCTCCCATCTCGTCGGGGCAGGTCGGCTCGCCGACAAGGCAATGGGTCATCGCCTCGCCCTCTGCCTCCATCCAGTGGAGCAGGGCCACGGTGCCATCGGTCGCGTCGCCCTCCTCATCGCCGGTGATCGTCAGTAGAATCGCGCCATCGGGCGGGGTATCACGGACGAAATCCACCGCGGCGGCGGCAAAGGCGGCAACGCCGGATTTCATGTCTGTCGCGCCGCGTCCCCAAAGAAAGCCGTCTTTCTGCTCTGCGCCAAAGGGATCGACCGTCCAGGCCGCCGCATCGCCGACCGGGACGACATCAAGATGCCCATTGAAACCGAAGCTGCTGGCGTGGCCCTTCTCGCCCCAGCGGGCAAAAAGATTGGGCGTGCCATTGCGGTCAACTCGCGTACAGGCGAACCCGCCCTCGGTCAGCAAGGTTCCGAGCAAGTCGAGCGCCGATCCCGCTTCGGGCGTCACGCTGGGGCATCGGATCAGGTCGGCGGTCAGCTGGACGGGATCGGTCATGGGCACTCCTGTGAATCGCCCGATGGCCTAGCCGCTTTGGGCTCAGGCCGCAATCACGGTGCGCTGTTCCTGCATCGGCGGCCAGGGGCGCTTGTCCTCGGCCTCGATCCAGGCCCGGACCCAGTGGGGCAGCGTCGGGCTTTCGCCATCATGGCCAAAAGCCACCGCCACTCTCGCGGTCTCGACCAGCCCGTTGCGATCCGTTATCGCCATCCGCAGGAGCCCGTGCGAGGTGCAATCGCCCTTCCGCCACATCGACTGCTCGGCATAGAAGAACCGCTTGTCCCAGCCAATCATCCGGGACCGCAACCGATAGCGGTCAAAGGCGCGCACACGGCGGCGATACCGGACAGACGAGCCGGCCACGGTCCCGGCCCATCGGTTCTCCTGCATCACGGCCACCGCGCCCACGCGGAGAAACAGCCCGACACGGCCCATGTCATAGAGCGTCAATGCGCGTCCATTGTTGAGCTCCATCCAGGGGTCGATATCCCACGGCCAACAGATGTGATCGGCTTCATGGGTGCCGAGGAGCGGCAGGGGGTCGGCCTTGCGATTGCGGAAGCTCTCGCGGGCGAGGCGGAAAAACGGATACATGGGCAGCGGTCCTTTCGACCCCCGTCAACCGGATCTTTACCTTCACGTCAATATGAACATTGCGGCACCGGGGCAGTTGCACACACCCGCCTCGCGCCTTACATGCTTGCCCGACACGCCCATGACGGAGACCGAAGATGCTGGCGATCTATGATATCCTGAAACTGCTGCTGGACGTCGCCTTCTTCATCATGATCGTCCATATCATCATGAGCTGGCTGCTGAATTTCGGTGTGCTGAATTACGGCCAACCGACGGTTCGCGGCATCTGGGACGGGCTCAATCGCCTTCTGGAGCCGATCTACACGCCGGTTCGACGCATCCTGCCCGATACCCGGCCGCTCGATCTCGCTCCGCTGGCCGTCTTCATCTGCATCATCGTCCTGCGTGATATCCTGCTGCCGACGTTGTTCGGCCTCCGCTGAGCGGCCTTGTGAACAGATTCTTGGTGTGGGATGCTGCATCCAACAACGAGCAGTTAGAATAGCACCACGCAGGATCGGCCATGGCCGCAGCCTCCCCTTCTGAACTTTTGTCATCCGTCTTCGGATTCGACGCCTTCCGCCCCGGACAGGCGGAAATCGTGGAGGCCGTGACTGCCGGTGAAAACACCCTCGCCATCATGCCGACGGGCGGGGGAAAGTCGCTCTGTTTCCAGCTTCCCGCGCTCTGCCGAGACGGCGTAACTGTGGTGATCTCTCCGCTGATCGCGCTGATGCGGGACCAGGTGCGCGCGCTACGGGCCGCTGGCGTGGCGGCGGGCGCGCTCACCTCCGGCAACACTCCGGAAGAGACCGACGCCGTGTTCGAAGCGCTGGATCGCGGCGCTCTGAAGCTGCTCTACATGGCGCCTGAACGGCTCGCATCCGGAGCGGCGGTGAACATGCTGCGTCGTGTCGGCGTCACGTTGATCGCGGTCGACGAAGCCCATTGCGTCAGCCAGTGGGGCCATGATTTCCGCCCCGACTACCTGCGCATCGGCGAGTTACGAGAGGCGTTGAATGCGCCTCTCGCGGCTTTCACTGCCACGGCAGACGAGGAAACCCGTGCCGAGATCGTCAACCGGCTCTTCGACGGGATCCAGCCCCGCACTTTCCTGCACGGCTTCGACCGGCCAAATATCCACCTCGCCTTCGAAGCCAAGAACACGCCGCGCACCCAGATCCTGAACTTCGCCGCCGCCCGCAAGGGTCGCTCCGGCATCGTCTATTGCGGAACCCGTGCCAAGACAGAGACGCTGGGCCAGGCGCTGCGTGAGGCCGGCCACTCAGCCTGTCACTACCATGGCGGCATGGACGCGGATGACCGCCGCGCAGTCGAACACCGGTTCCAGACCGAAGACGGGTTGATCGTGGTCGCGACGGTCGCCTTCGGCATGGGCGTGGACAAACCCGATATCCGCTGGGTCGCTCATGCGGATCTGCCAAAGAGCATCGAGTCCTACTATCAGGAGATCGGACGCGCTGGCCGCGACGGCGCACCGGCCGAGACACTGACCCTTTACGGCCCGGACGATATCCGACTGCGCCGCACCCAGATTGACGAGGGGCTGGCCCCGCCGGAACGTAAAGTGGCCGATCACGGGCGGCTCAACGCGCTGCTTGGTCTGGCCGAGTCGCTCGGCTGCCGGCGCAAGGTGCTTCTGGCCTATTTCGGCGATGAAGCGGAGCCCTGCGGGCATTGCGACCTCTGCGAACGACCGCCGGAGACCTTCGACGGAACGACCGCCGTCCGCAAGGCACTCTCGGCGATGCTGCGGACGGGCGAGTATTTCGGCACCGGCCACCTGATCGAGGTCTTGCTCGGAAACGAAACGGACAAGGTTCGTGCCCGCAACCACGACAGCCTGCCAACATTCGGGGTCGGCAAGGAATACGGGCGCAAGGAATGGCAGGCGATTTTCCGGCAGATGATGGGCCATGACCTCGTTCGGCCCGATCCGGAACGGCATGGCGCGTTGCGGATGACGGAGCCGGCCCGACCGATCCTGCGCGGCGAGGCCAGCATCACCCTGCGCAAAGACACCATTGCAAAGGCGAAGGACCGCCCCCGTGTCCGGGCACTGGTCTCCGAGGAAGACGCACCGCTGCTCTCGGCGCTCAAAGCCAAACGACGAGCGCTGGCCGAAGCGGCAGGCGTGCCGGCCTATGTCGTGTTCCCGGACCGGACCCTGATCGAGATGGCCCAGCAACGCCCCGCGACCCTGGACGACATGGCTCGGATCAACGGTATCGGCGCAACCAAGCTGGAACGATATGGCGCGACCTTCCTGGAGGTCATCACCGGAGCCAGCGAGGAGATGCACCCGGCGCGGCGGCGATTGGCCGGGCGCGAAAGCGGTGACGTCTTCGACCGGTTGCAGGAGATCCAGTTGCACCTCGCACGGGGCGACGATGGTGCCGGAAAATATCTGAGTTGCCCCCACACGACCCTGCGCCAGATCGCCGAACGTCGCCCCGGTTCGCTGGACGACATGGCGAGAATTCCGGGCATGGGAGCGCAGAAGGTCGAGCGCTTCGGGCCGGCCTTTCTCGCAGCGCTGGAAAACCTGAGTTGAGGGCTGGAACCCGGCGCGCAGATGACTAGATTTGGCAAGTCTTTCGAAAGGATCGTTCATGCTCGTCGTCATCTCGCCCGCCAAACGCCTCGACTGGTCGGAAATGCCCGGGCTCGAGATGAGCCAGCCGGAGTTTCTCGACGAGGCCGTGTCCCTTGCCGGGGCAGCCCGCAAGCTCTCCAAGCCGAGATTGCAGGCGCTGATGGGGATAAGCGCCGAGCTGGCGCGGCTCAACAAGGAACGCTTCGCGGAGTTCCAGGACGCTCCCGCGCCGGACCGTTGCAGGCCCGCCATGCACGCCTTTGCAGGCGACACCTATGCCGGGCTGGAAGCCGCCTCGCTCGACCCCGAGGAAGTCGCCTGGGCGCAGGATCACCTGCGGATCCTGTCCGGCCTTTACGGCGTGCTCCGCCCGCTCGACGCGATCCAGCCCTACCGGCTCGAAATGGGGTCGCGGCTGAAAACGCGGAAGGGCGCCAATCTCTATGACCATTGGGGCGCACACCCGGCCCACGCGCTTGCTCGTGCGGCGGCGCAGACCGGGTCGAGCGTTCTCGTCAATTGCGCGAGCCAGGAGTATTTTTCGGCCGTGCGTGAGGGGGATCTCGGGCTGCGGATCGTGACGCCGGTCTTTCTGGAAGACAAACCAAGCGGGCCGAAGATCGTCAGTTTCTTTGCCAAGAAGGCACGAGGGGCGATGGCGCGCTACATCATCCAGCGGCGCCTGACCAATACCGATCACCTTTCGGAATTCGACACCGGCGGCTATCGGTATCAGACCGAGCTGTCCGAACCGGACCGTCCCGTTTTTCTGAGAGCGGCGCAAGACATCCAGGCGGCCTGACCGGACGCTCTACTCCGCGACGCTGACCTGCTCGACCAATGGTGGCCTGCATCCGCGCGGACAGGCTTCCTTGACGATGGCCATGATCACGGCTTTCTGCATTGGCTTGGTGAGATAGTGATCGAGACCAGCGGACAGGATCTCCTCCTTGTCGCCGGATAGAGCGTGGGCCGTCATGGCAACGATCGGGATATGTCGTGTGCCGGCTTCGAGCCTGCGGATAGCGCTGGTCGCGTCTTTTCCGTCCATCTCCGGCATCGAGATGTCCATGAAGACAAGGTCCGGACGGAAGCTGTCATAGAGTTCGACCGCCTCACGCCCATTGGCTGCAAAGGCGAGGTCGATATCGAGCTCCTTGACCAGCTTTCCAAAGACGAACTGGTTGGTGCGGTTGTCCTCGGCTGCCAGCACGCGCATCTGGCGAAAGGCTGGTGCGGCAGCCGTATTGGGCGCCGAGGCAGGCTTGATAGGCGTAGAATGCCGCCGGGAACTGAAAGCAGGGACGGGGGCCGGTGCGGACGGCTCGAGCTTCGGCTCAGGTTTCAGCTCAGGTTTCGGATTGGAAGGCGGGGCCTGAACGTCATCGAGATATGGCGCAGAATCGGACTCATCCTGTACCGTTAGACTGGCCAGGATACGAAAGAGCTCGGAGCGAAGAATTGGTCGCTTTAGAATGGCGTCAACCGTGTCGCGTTCGGTCTCCTGCTCGGTGGACCGCGTGTCGGCGCAGAGCAGTACAGTCGCAGAGTGAAGGCCAGCGAGGCGCATGGCACCGGCCAGTTCGCTTCCTCGCGCATCCGGAAGGCGTTCGTCGATCAGCACGATCTGGGGGCAGAAACTGTCCCGCACTTCCGCCAGCGCATCGCTGCCTCCGGCAACACAGCGGACCTCCATGCCGAGCTGGCACAGCTGACGCGAGAGGATTTCCTGATCCAGGTCGCCGCCGCCGACCATCATCGCCGTTGACAGGCCCGGCGCCAACCCATGCGGGTCGGGACGGTCCTGCTCGTCGCAGGGCAAGGACAGGCTGAAGCCAAAACAGGAGCCCTTGCCCTTGTCTGACTCCACCCAGATTTCGCCCCCCATCCGTTCGACAATCTGCCGGCTGATGGCCAGTCCCAGCCCGGTCCCCTCGAAGCTGCGATTCTTTTCCTGTTCCTCCTGAGCGAAGGAATCGAAGATATGTGCCTGCTTGTCAGCGGCGATCCCCACGCCAGTGTCTTCAACCGTCACACGGATCTGCCAGTCGCCATCTTCTCCCTCGATCCCGACCACGCGCACCAGCACATAGCCGTCCAGGGTGAACTTAACCGCATTTCCGACCAGGTTCGTCAGCACTTGCCGGACCCGGCCCGGATCGCCCGTCAGACGCGATGGCAGGAAAAGATCGCAATCCACATGCAGATCCAGCCCCTTGTCCCGCGCCATCGGCGCGACGAGGGTAAGCACCTCGTGCAGCATCCGTTCGATGTCGAACGGCTCAGGGCGAAGCTGCATCTTCTCCGCCTCCAGCTTGGAGAAATCCAGCACGTCATTGATGATCGACAGGAGCGATTCCCCCGACGAACGGATGGTCTTGAGATAGAGCCGCTGCTCCTCATCGAGATCGCCTTCCAACAGAAGGTCCGTCATCGCCACGACACCGTTCATCGGCGTGCGCAGCTCGTGGCTCATATTGGCGAGGAAGGAAGACTTGGCGCGGTTTGCCGCCTCGGCCTTGACCCGCGCATCACGCAGCTCCTCCTCGCGCCGCTTCATCGCCGTGATGTCGACGGCAAGGCAGACCATGTCGCCATCTCGCGCGCGACGGTCCAACAGCCGGTAATACTGGCCATTCCAAAGCTGGATCGTCACCTCCGGGATTTCCGCGCAATCCCAGCGATCCAGCATATCCGCAATGAAATTCGAGGGCGTCGCATCGCCGATATCGAAAACGCCTTCCTCGGCGGCGAAGCGGATCACATCGAGATAGGGCACACCAGGCCGGATCACGTCCGAATAGTCGAACAAGGACAGCCAGGCCGTATTGGCCGCGATCAACCGGTCCTGCTGGTCGAAAACGGCAAAACCGTCGGTGATCGTCTCAACGGAATCCCACAGCCTCCGCTCGTGGATTTCCGCCAACTTCTCCGCAAGTTCGAGCTGCGCCTCGGTGCGCTTGTTGCGGTCCTTGAGCTCTGCGGCCTCCTCGCGCACCTGCTCGTATTCCTCACGCTGCTCGATGATCTGTCCGGACAGTTTCAAGGCGTGCTGCGACAGTTTACGATTTGCCTCAAACAGCTCCCGGCTCTTGAGCTCCAACCTGCGTTCCGCAGCCAGTCTCGCCCGTCTTTCGGCGGCCAGTTTGTCCGTCAGGCTCATCGCAAGCACTCTCCCCAGCGACCGCTTCTCGCGGCATTCACGCGAGTCTTCGCGCATTTTGGTGAACGGATGCTTAACCCGGGCGCGTCAGGAAGAGTTGCCAACAGGAAAGCCGCCGTGCGAGACTTTGTGAAGAGGATTTTCCTTGGAGATTTTTTGCCATGCGCCCGGTTCTCCGCCTTTTGAGCATTCTTGTCACCGCGTTGTTCGTTGCGCCCCTCCAGGCACAGGAAAGCCCCATCCCGGAACGACGACTCATCGTCGAACGTGATATGGACTATTTCGGCGCCGATCTTCGGGCGATGTTCGACACCAGCTACGAGGCCTGCCAACGTGCCTGCCTGAGCGACCCGTCCTGCCGCGCTTTCACCTTCAACGGGCGGTCCAATTCCTGTTTCCCCAAAAGCGGTCTGACCCGGCGCGCCCCCTATGAGGGTGCGCGCTCCGCGACAGTGGTCGACACGCCGCCCGAGGTGATCGAACGGGGCATGTTGCGCGCGGCAGAGCTGGATTTCCTGTCAGAGGGCGATCTCGCGGCAGCGCGCAAGGAGGCGGAGGCTGTCTCGACGCGGCATCTCGCGGGCGGCTGGAGCGAGGCGGAGCTTCTGCGCGGCATGGCAGATGAGCGCGCGCGCGGGGCGCATGCAGATGCGTTGCGTTGGGCCGGCGCGGCGATCGCGCTGACCGACAGCGCGGAGACCTGGCGCGTCTATGCCGACAGCTCGTTGCGCTCCAAGGGAGAGAACGACAAGCAGACCCGCAGCCTGCACGCCCGCGCGCTGCCTTCCGCCGTCAATGCCTATCTGCGCTCCCGGGGCGCGGAACAGCAAGTTGAGGCGCTTCTGGTCCTGGCCGAAGCGCTGCAATCGGAACGGCGCGGCCGGACGAGTCTCTCGGCACTGCGATTGGCCGACATGCTCCAGCCATCGCCGGCTGTGGGAGCCGCGCTGGACGATGCCATCGCCAAATACGGGTTCCGGGTCACCGAGCACCGGGTCGACAGCGACCCGGCCGTGCCGCGGATCTGCGCGACCTTCAGCGAGGATCTGGCCAAGGCGGTCGATTTCGAACCTTATGTGCAGCTTCCCGAGACCGGCTTTTCGGTCGAGGCCGAAGGGCAGCAGCTCTGCGTCGAGGGTGTCCAGCACGGGAGCCGCTACCGGATGACCTTCCGCGCAGGCCTGCCCGCCGAGTCGGGCGAGGGGCTGATCAAGGACGTGCCGCTGGAGGTCTATGTCCGTGATCGCGAGCCCTCTGTGCGTTTCCCGGGCCGTGCCTATGTTCTGGCGCGCACGCCGGAAGCCGCGCTGCCGGTCGTCACGGTCAATCTCGACGAGATCGCGCTGGCGCTGCGGCGGGTCGATGACCGCAACCTGATGCAGATGATCCAGCAGAACATGTTCGGCCAGCAGCTTTCGCAATGGGAGGAGCAGGAGCTTCGGACCAAGCTGGCCGAGGAGGTCTGGAGCGGCGCTGGCGAAGTGGACCGAGCGCTCAACAGCGATGTGACGACGCTTCTTCCCATGGGCGAGGCCATCGGCGACCTTCCGGCCGGACTCTACGCCCTGCAGGCCTCGGTCACGGGGGCCGACCCCTATGATAACCCGCCCGCGACACAGTGGTTCGTGATCTCCGATCTGGGGCTTGCCTCGATGAGCGGGGCGGACGGGTTGCATGTTTTTCTGCGCTCTCTGGCTTCGGCTGAACCTCTGGAGGGAATCGAGGTCCAGCTTGTCTCCCGTGCCAACCGGGTGCTGGCCACGGTTGACACCGACGCAAACGGCCATGCGGGCTTCGAGCCCGGCCTGACCAACGGGCGCGGCGGCGCGGCACCGGCATTGGTTCTGGCGCGCAATGGCGACGAGGATATGGGTTTCCTGTCGCTCTCGGACCCGGAATTCGACCTCTCCGACCGCGGCGTCGAAGGGCGCAAGCCGGCCGGGCCGGTGGATCTCTTCCTCGCCACAGATCGTGGTGCCTATCGTGCTGGCGAGGTGATCCATGCCACGGCGCTTGCGCGAGACGGGCAGGCGAAAGCGATTGTCGGGCTGCCGGTCACGTCGATCCTGCGCCGCCCCGACGGCGTGGAGTATTCGCGTCACCTTTCCGATGGCGACGCGGCCGGCGGGCATGTGATGGCCCTGCCGCTTGGCGGCGCCGTGCCGCGCGGGACCTGGACGCTGGCGCTGCACACCGATCCCGACGCCCCGGCACTGGCCACCACAAGCTTGCTGGTAGAGGACTTCCTGCCAGAGCGGATCGATTTCGAGATGTCTTTGCCTGATATTGCGCTGCGCCTTGAGGACCAACCGCCGCTGACTGTCGAAGCGCGGTATCTCTTCGGCGCACCGGGCGGCGACCTGCCGGTGCGCGGCGAGGTCCGGCTCTCGGCTGCCGACGGGCTGAACGCCTATCCCGGCTACAGCTTCGGGCGCCATGACGCCCCGTTCGACCCTTACCTGGAGTCCCTTGACGCCACGCGCACCGATGCGTCCGGCACAGCCGTGATCCCCGTCGCCTTCCCCGAGATCGGCGAGACGACCCACCCGCTGGAGGCGCGCTTCTCCCTGCGTGTGACCGAAGGCTCCGGCCGCCCGGTCGAGCGGCGCATGACCGAGCCGTTGACCCCGTCCGGGCCACTGATCGGCATCAAGGCGCTCTTCGACGGTGTCGTGCCCGAGGGCAGCGAGGCGCAGTTCGAAGTGATCGGTATCGGCGCCGATCTCTCCCCCGCGCCGATGCGGGTGACATGGAAGGTCAACCGCGTCGAGACACGCTACCAATGGTACTCCGCCTATGGCGACTGGAACTGGGAGCCGATGACGCGGCGAACCCGGGTCGCTTCAGGCGAAGCCACGCTGGACGGCACAGCGCTGGCGCTCTCCGCGCCGGTGGAGTGGGGTCGGTACGAGCTGGTCATCGAGCGGCTGGACGGTGCCTATACCGCCGCCTCGGTCGGTTTCGATACCGGCTGGTACGCACCTGCCGATGCCGCCGCCTCGCCGGACCTGCTTGAGGTGTCGCTTGACAAGGAAGCCTATCGCCCCGGCGAGACGGCGAAGCTGCGGCTGGTGCCGCGCAGCGAAGGCAAGGCGCTGATCACGGTCGCCTCGAACCGGTTGATCGACATGCAGACCGTGTCGCTGCCCGAAGGCGAGAGCGTGATCGAACTGCCCGTGACCGACGAGTGGGGGGCGGGCGCCTATGTAACCGCAACGCTGATCCGCCCGATGGACGGGCAATCCGGAAGCCGTGCGCCGACCCGCGCGCTCGGACTGGCCCACGCGGCGGTCGACCCCGGACCGGCTCGACTCTCGGCAGCTTTCGAGGTGCCGGACTCCGCCGCTCCGCGCGCGACATTCGACGTTGCGCTCAAGGTAACCGGTCTGGACGCGGGCACCCGCGGCTTCGCCACCATCGCCGCCGTGGACCAGGGCATCCTCAACCTCACCGGTCACCAGCCGCCCGACGCGACAGGCTACTATTTCGGCCAACGCAAGCTTGGCGTCGGGATGCGCGACATCTACGGGCGCCTGATTGACGGCCAGAACGGCGCCCCCGGCCGCCTGCGGTCAGGCGGTGACGAGGCTTTCCTGCGGATGCAGAGCCCACCGCCGACCGAGGAGCTGGTCGCCTTCTTCAGCGGCCCGCTGGAAGTCGATGCCGATGGCTATGCCCGCACCAGTTTCGACATGCCCGCCTTCAATGGGCAGGTGAAGCTGATGGCCGTGGTCTGGAGCGAAAACGCGGTCGGACAGGCCGCAACGGATGTGCTCGTGCGCGACCCGGCCGTGTTGACCGCTACCCTGCCGCGGTTCCTCGCCCCCGGCGACACAACGCGAATGCGGCTGGAGCTTATCCATGCCGACGGCCCGGCGGGCACATTCGGGCTGGAAGCCTCGGCGCAGGGCGTGACGCTCATGCCGGTGCAATTCCCCGCCAGCGTGTCGCTTGACGAAGGCGGCAAGGCGGTGCTGGAACTGCCCGTTTCTTCCAGCGAGACCGGCCTCGGCGAGATCGAGCTCGTCGTGATCACGCCCGACGGCAAACGGCTTGAGAAGAGCTTGAAGCTGCCGGTGCAGCTCAACGATCCGGAAGTTGCCACAACGAGCCGCTTCCCGCTCGCCGCCGGTGCCAGCTTCACGCTCTCACGCGATGTCTTTGCCGGGCTGCGCCCCGGCACCGGCTCGGCCACGCTGGCGCTCGGACCGCTTGGCACACTTGATGCGCCCGGCCTGCTCTCCGCGCTCGACCGCTACCCCTATGGCTGCACCGAACAGGTGACAAGCCAGGCCCTGCCGCTGCTCTATTTCGACCAGATGTCCCGCGCCATGGGGCTGGAAGAGGGTGAGAAAATCGCCGAGAAGGTCGGTCGCGCGGTGGATATCGTGCTCTCGCGGCAAAGCAGCTCGGGCGGGTTCGGTCTCTGGGGCGCCTATGACGGCGATCTCTGGCTCGACGCCTATGTGAGCGATTTCCTGTCGCGGGCGAAGGGCGAGGGCTACGAGATACCGGAAATCGCCTTCCGTCAGGCGATGGACAACTTGCGCAACCAGCTCAACTACGCCGCCGATTTTGATACCGGCGGCGAGGATCTCGCCTATGCACTGCTCGTTCTGGCTCGCGAGGGTGCGGCTCCCATCGGCGATCTGCGTTATTACGCGGACGTCAAGGGCGGCGATTTCGGTACCCCGCTGGCCACCGCCCAGATCGGCGCGGCGCTGGCCATGTATGGCGACCAGCCACGGGCGGACCGGATGTTCACCCGGGCCGCGCGCCAGCTCCTGCCGCGCATGGGCGAAGAGGAACGTATGGTCTGGCGCGCCGACTACGGCTCCAATCTGCGCGACAGCGCCGGGCTGCTTACCCTCGCGGTGGAATCCGGCAGCGAGGTCTTCGACACACAGCCGTTGATCGACCAGTTGGCCGCCAATGACCGCCGGCGCTCGACGCAAGAATCGGTCTGGACGCTGCTGGCCGCCCACGCTTTGATCGAGACAACCGGCGAAGGTTTCCTGATCGACGGCGCGCCGGTCGAAGGCCCGATGCTGGAGGTCATGGAGGACGAGACGAGTGCGGCGCCGGTCGTCATCACCAACGCCTCGGACCGCGAGGCGCAGCTCACGCTGACCACCTTCGGCGTCCCTGCCCAACCGGAGGAACGCCGCGCTTATGGCATGTCGCTTGAGCGGGAGTATTTCACCATGGATGGCGCCCCGGCCGATCCCGCCCGCGTGGCGCAGGGCACGCGACTGGTCACAGTGCTGACGGTCGCGCCGTTCCAGCCAATGGAAGCGCGACTGATGGTAAACGACCCGCTGCCGGCCGGGTTCGAGATCGACAATCCGAGCCTGATCCGCTCCGGCGATATCGGCGAGCTGTCCTGGCTGGAGACGGCCGATGTGCAGAACGCCGAATTCCGTCAGGAGCGCTTCATGGCTGCCGTCGACTGGCGCTCCGATGACAGCTTCCGCCTTGCCTATATCGTCCGCGCCGTCTCGCCGGGCGCGTATCACCACCCGGCTGCGAACGTCGAGGACATGTATCGACCGCAGTTCCGCGCCCGAACGAGCGAGGGGCGGGTGACGGTGGTTGAATGAGGCGGATCGGCCTCTTCCTGCTTGCCCTGCTGCTCTTTCTGGGGGCCACCGGGCGGGACGCCTTCGACCGATGGGTGGCCGAGACGGAGTTGCCGGTGTTGGTCACCGAGACCTCCGTCGAGGTGCTGGACCGCGAGGGCCGGCTCCTACGCGGTTTCACAGTTGGCGATGGGCGCTGGCGGCTCGCGGCGCGGCCCGGGCAGGTGGACCCAATCTACCCGGCGATGTTGGTTGCCTATGAAGACAAGCGCTTTTACCGCCATCACGGCGTCGACTGGCTGGCGATGCTCCGTGCTGCTGGACAGGCTCTGCGCAACGGTCGGGTGATCTCCGGCGGCTCAACGCTGAGCATGCAGGTCGCGCGCCTGCTGGAGGACGGCACGACCGGGCAGATGGCGGGCAAGCTGCGCCAGTTTCGGCTTGCGCTGGCGCTGGAGACCCGGCTGTCCAAGCAGGAGATCCTTGCCCTTTACTTCGATCGCGCTCCGTTCGGCGGCAATCTCGAAGGGGTACGCGCTGCGACACTGGCCTATTTCGGCAAGGAGCCGCGCCGGCTTACCCCGGCCGAGGCCGCCCTGCTCGTGGCCATCCCGCAGGCCCCCAGCTCGCGCCGTCCCGACCGGCACAATGAGAGCGCCACCCACGCCCGCGACCGGGTGCTTGCCCGCATGGCGGGCGCGGGCGTGATCGACACCGACACCGCCCAAGCCGCCCGCACTACGCCGGTCCCGGATATCCGGCGCAATTTCCCGGCCTTCGCCCCGCATCTGGCCGAACGCCTGCGCGCCGAGCATCCGATGCGCGCGCTGCACCAGACCACGCTGGACCGCGACCTGCAGGCCTCGCTCGAAACTCTGGCCGGACAGGCCGCGCGTGGGGCGGGCGAACAACTCTCGGCCGCCATCGTCGTCGCCGATCACCGGACCGGCGAGATGCTCGCCTCGGTCGGCTCCGCTGGCTATCTCGCCGAGGCGCGCGGAGGCTGGGTCGATATGACCCGCGCGCTGCGGTCACCCGGCTCCACGCTCAAGCCATTGGTCTACGGGCTCGCCTTCGACGCCGGGCTCGCCCATCCCGAGACCCTGATCGAAGATCGCCCGGTCGCCTTCGGTCCCTATGCGCCGGTCAATTTCGACGGGCAATATCGCGGCACGGTTCGCCTCAGCGAAGCGCTGCAGCTCTCGCTCAACATCCCCGTGGTCTCCCTGACCGAGGCGCTCGGTCCGGCACGACTGGTGTCGAAGCTCCGGCGCGCCGGGATCGAACCGGTGATCCCGAGCGATACGCCGGGCCTTGCCGTTGCACTTGGCGGGGTTGGCGTGACGCTGGAGGACCTGATCCGGCTCTATGGAACGCTGGCGCGCGGTGGACGTTCCATGCCTCTGCATGAAGGGGACGCCACGCCGCAAGAGCCGCGCCGGGTGCTGTCGGAGGAGGCGAGTTGGCAGGTCGGACATATCCTCGCCGGGATGCCGCCGCCGCGCCATGCCGCGCGACTGCCGCTGGCCTACAAGACCGGCACCTCTTATGGCCATCGCGATGCCTGGTCCATCGGGTTTGACGGGCGTCACGTCGCCGGTGTCTGGATCGGGCGGCCTGATGGAACGGCCGTGCCCGGTGCCTTCGGGGGCGCGCTGGCCGCGCCGGTCCTGTTCCAGGTTTTTTCCCGTATCGCACCACGCACAGAACGGCTCGGCCCACCGCCGCCCTCGGTCCTGCTCGCTTCCAACGCCGAACTGCCGCCACCGCTGCGCAAGTTCCGTCCCCGCAACGCGATTTTCCGCGCCGAGGCGGATGCGCCGAAACTGGCCTTCCCGCCCGATGGCGCAGAGATCGAGGCGCGGGACGGCTTGTTGCTCAAGGTTCGCGACGGCACCCCGCCCTTCACATGGCTGGCCAATGGCGCCCCTGTCATCCTGCGCACACGGGAGCGCGAGAGCGTGTTGGATCTGCCCGGCGCAGGGTTCCTCGACCTGTCCGTGATCGACGCAGAAGGGCGCGCGTCGCGCGCGAGTGTCGAGATTCAATAGACTTCCGGCGAAAGGAAAACCGGCGCAAGGAGGCGTTTGTGCAAGCTTTCGTTGCGAATCTTGGTGCGGCTATCGTTGCGCTCTGTTGAAACCACCGCGGACGGTAGAAATGTCCGCTCGGCGGCGTGTCAGATTGGTTCAGACGTTTCTCTGGCTCGGCAGTATTGGCGACGATCTTCCCTCAAATGGGACACTTCGCTCGAAACGTCACGTGTTTCCCACCATCGGGGTGCCGAAGCGTCAGCGCCTCGGCATGAAGCATCAACCGCTCGGCGTGCCGAGCGGCGCCCTCCGCGTAAAGCGGGTCCCCCAGGATCGGATGCCCCAACTCGCGCATATGCACGCGAAGTTGATGGCTCCGCCCGGTCTCCGGCAGCAGCCTCATCCGGGTCGCCGCCGCCTCCCGCTCCAGCACCTTCCATCCGGTGCGCGCAGCCTTGCCGCGTTCGAAATCCACCATCTGTTTCGGTCGGTTCGGCCAGTCTGCGATCAGCGGCAGGTCGATCACACCCTCCTCCCCCGCCACGCACCCGACGACCCGCGCAATGTAACTTTTCGAGCAATGCCGCCGTTCGAACTGCATCCCGAGATGCCGCTGTGCGCGCCTGTTCATCGCGAAGACCATCACGCCGGACGTGTCCCGATCCAGCCGGTGCACCAGCAAGACCCCCGAAAAGGCGGCCTCAAGCCGTGCCAGCAGGCAATCGGCCAGATGCGCCCCCTTCCCCGGCACGGAGAGCAGCCCCGACGGCTTGTCGACAAGCAGCAGATCCGCGTCCTGATGCAAGATCACCGGTGGTTCTGACGGAGGATCGTAGTCATCAATCACGGCTGTCGCGGGACCCCGTCTTCACCAATGTCGTAGTAGTCGCCTCTATCCGCGCAGAAGATGTGTTTCTCCACACGAATCCCGGTCGGCTCCTCAAGCGCTCCGAGCGAGAAGGACAGGTCTGGCGCGCCTGTCTCGTCCCAGAACAGGAAGGAGCCGCAGCGCGGGCAGAAGCCCCGGGCCGCCACGTCGCTGGCCGCGAAATAGGTCACCCGCCCGCGTATGTGGACGCATTCCCGTGGTGCCTGCGCCGAGGCCCAGACATGCCCGTCCTGTCGCCGGCACTGGCTGCAATGGCAGATAGAAGCCCGCGAAACCGGCCCGCACACGGAGAAACGAACACGTCCGCACAGGCATTGCCCACGAATCTCATTCGGCATCGGCAAACACCGCCCCAAGGATACGCGCAAGCCCCGCGGCATCCCTGTCGTCAAAGGCCGCCGGACGGTTACTGTCGATATCGAGCACCGCGATCAGCTTCCCGGCGCCGTTCCACACCGGCAGGACGATCTCCGATCGTGTCGAGGAGGCACAGGCGATATGGCCGGGGAATGCGTCGACATCCGCCACAAGCTGGACCTCGCCGGTCCGCGCCGCGGCTCCGCAAACGCCCCGTTCAAAGGGAATCACAAGACATCCATGTCCGCCCTGATAGGGACCGATTTTCAGAAGCTGTGGCGCCACGACCCGATAGAACCCGGTCCAGTCGAAGCGGTCATCCGCGTGATGGATCTCGCAGGCCAGCGTCGCCATCAGCGCAACCGAATCCGTCTCGCCCTCTGTCAGCGCAACGATGACCTTCTCCAACTCGTCATATTCGACCCGCATTCCCACTCCCTTGTTCATGAGCGCTCGATGGCAATCGCCGTGCCTTCACCGCCGCCGATGCAAATCGCGGCCACGCCGCGCTTCAAGCCACGCGTCTCGAGTGCATTGAGCAACGTCACCATGATCCGCGCGCCCGAGGCCCCAATCGGATGACCAAGCGCGCAGGCGCCGCCGTTCACGTTCACCATCTCGCGCGTAATCCCCATCTCGCGCATGAAAGCCATGGGCACAACGGCAAACGCCTCGTTGACCTCCCAGAGATCGACATCCCCGACCTCCCAGCCGATGCGCGACAACAGCTTGCGCGCCGCCGGAACAGGCGCAGTGGTGAACCAACCCGGCGCCTGGGCGTGGCTCGCATGTCCCAGGATTCGAGCCCGCCGCGGCAGCCCGGACTCGTCGGACGTCAGGATCAGCGCCGCGGCCCCGTCCGAAATGGAAGAGGCATTGGCCGGTGTCACCGTCCCGCCCGCGCGGAAGGCGGGCTTGAGATGCGGAATTCTGTCGGGACGCGCGTTGCCGGGTTGCTCATCCTCGGACATGATCACCTCACCCTTGCGCCCGCGAATGGTTACCGGAACGATCTCGCCGGCAAAGGCCCCGCCCTGTTGCGCCGCCAGCGCATTGGACAGGGAGCCGAGCGCGTAATCGTCCTGTGCGGCGCGGGTGAACTGAAAGTGCTCCGCGCAATCCTCCGCGAAGGAGCCCATGAGCCGCCCCTTGTCGTAGGCGTCCTCCAGCCCATCGAGAAACATCGAATCAACCACGGAATCATGCCCGATCCGTGCACCGCCCCGCATCTTGGGCAGCAGGTAAGGCGCGTTGCTCATGCTCTCCATACCGCCCGAGGCGACCGTTTCCGCCTGTCCGAGCGCAATCTGGTCGAAGCCGATCATCGCTGCCTTCATGCCAGAGCCGCACATCTTGTTCAGCGTCGTGGCCGGCACCTCTTCGCCCAGCCCGGCGCCGAACCCTGCCTGCCGCGCCGGTGCCTGGCCCTGCCCATGCGGCAATACACACCCCATCAGCAACTCGTCCACGCTGCCGCATCCAGCCTGCTGTAGCGCGCCCCGAATCGCGGCGGCCCCCAGTTCCGGCGCCTGAAGCGGCGCGAATGCCCCCTGGAATCCGCCCATCGGCGTCCGGGCCGCGCCGGAAATGAAGACTTCTTTCATGTTGTTCGTCCTCCCTTGGGACAACGCATACCGAATGGTAAGCTTTTTCGTCCAGCCTTGGCCGGGTCCAGAGCGTAAATGGAGACGGGGCATGGAATTCGAAACTGTCCGCCAGGGAGACATCCTGCGAATCAACGTGTTGGCGGAACGGATCGACGCGGCCTGCGCGATCCAGTTCAAGGACCGGATGCGCGAGCTGTGTGGAACGGAGCCCGCACGCGTGGTCCTTGATCTGCAACAAGTTGATTTTCTTGACAGCTCCGGCCTTGGTGCCGTCGTTGCGGCAATGAAACTCCTCGGCAAGGACAGGCGCCTGGAGTTGGCTGGGTTGTCGAGCAAGGTCTCCAAGGTCTTCCGGCTCACGCGGATGGATTCCGTGTTCACGATCCACAACTCGGCGGATGCCGCAATGAACTCGAATGCTAGTGCCGCCTGATGACGCCGGTTGACGTTCCACCCGGGAAGGCTGTTGGGCCCTCCGAATGCGCGGTATCGGACGGCATCCCCCGGCAACCGACACCGGAAGACATGCCCATCAAGGTTAGCCATGCCCTGACCCGCGTTGTCGGGAGCACACCTGAGGATGTGCGTGCGACACTCAAGCGGGTCGCCGAGGATCTCGGCCGCCTTGGCGTGTCGGAATCAGATCGCGAGGCGGTCGAGGTGGTGCTGGCGGAGTGCATGAACAATGTCGTCGAGCATGCCTATTGCGAGAACCCGAACGGAGAATTCGAACTCAAGCTCTGCCTGACGCAGGAGAGCCTCTTCTGTCGTGTCGAGGACAGGGGCAAACCAATGCCCGGCCTTGCGATTCCGACCGGTGACCAGCACGATCTCTCGGTCGATCTGGACGAGTTGCCGGAAGGCGGGTTTGGCTGGTTCCTGATCCGCGAGCTGACGCAGGATCTCAACTACAGCCGCGAAGCAGATCGCAACAGCCTCTCCTTCAATATCTCTCTCGGTCAGTCGGAGTGAGCTTGTCCGGGCCGTCAAATCATTGCCGCAATGGTTCCATGAGCTGGACAGGAAGATCAGACATCGTTCTCTCGTAGCTGGAAAAGGCTTCCCTCGGCGCCGTAAATCACAGCCCCCACCTAGTGTGCGGCGCCGAGGAACTCCCCAATCGCTCTGGACCATTTCCCTTCGAGCCCCCAGATTGGCGCCGGAGGAGAACAAGATGCGAGACTTCCACAGACCAGGCCGCTCGACGGTCCATGCAGAGCGCGGGCTCTGCGCCACGTCCCACCCGTTGGCGGCGTTGGCAGCAATCGACTGCCTGAAGCAAGGCGGCAACGCGGTTGATGCCGCGATTGCCGGGGCTGTCCTGCTCGGGATCTGCGAGCCACAGATGACCGGCATCGGCGGGGACTGCTTCGCCCTTGTCAGCACCCCTTCCGATGGTCGGATCCACGCGCTGAACGGCTCCGGCCGCGCGCCCGCCGGCCTCGATCCCGAAGCGCTGCGAGCGGCCGGGCAGTCCACGATGCCGATCGACAGCGCCGACGCGGTCACGATTCCAGGCGCCATCGCTGGTTTCGCGGAGCTTTCCGAACGTTTTGGGCGTCAAGGACTGGCCGCGTGCCTTGCGCCGGCCATCGACTATGCCGAGGCGGGCGTCCCCGTCGCGCCACGCGTGGGGTTCGACTGGGCCCTGGACGCAGAGCGCCTGTCGGGCGATGCCCGCCGCTTCTTTCTCAAGGATGACCGCGCCTTCCGCACCGGCGAGATATTCCGCGCGCCCGGGCAGGCCGACGTCCTGCGCGCGGTCGCCGAAAGCGGTCCGGACGCCTTCTACCGCGGTGCAATTGCCGAGGACATGGTTGCCAGCCTGCGCGCCCGGGGCGGCAGCCACACGGAGACGGATTTCGCTTCCTGCCGTGCTGACTGGACGGAGCCGGTTTCCAGCCTCTATCGCGACCTGGAGATCGTCGAGCATCCGCCCAACGGGCAGGGCGCCATCGCACTTCTCATGCTCCAGATGCTCGGCGCTCATGACATCGCCTCGCTGGACCCTTTCGGCGCGGACCGTGTGCATCTTGAGGCCGAGATTGCCCGGCTTGCCTACGAGGCCCGTGACCAACTCCTCGCCGACCCTGAGCATATGACGGATCCGGCCTGCCTGCATGACCCGGCCCTGGCGCAGAAACTCGTCGCGCGCATGGATCTCGGCGGCGTTCCCGGCCTGCGCAGTCCGGCGGAAGCCACCCACCAGGACACCATCCTGATCACAGTCGTCGACCGCGACCGCATGGCCGTTTCATTGATCTACTCGATCTTCCACGGATTCGGCTCCGGCATCGCCAGTTCCCGCAACGGCATCCTGTTCCACAATCGTGGCGCGGGCTTCTCGCTCACACCGGGCCACCCGAACGAGGCTGGCCCAGGCAAGCGTCCGCTGCACACCATCATCCCCGGCATGGCGCGACGGGAGGGGAAGATCATCCTGCCATTCGGCGTAATGGGCGGACAGTTCCAACCAACCGGCCATTGCCGATTGATCAGCAACATGGTCGATTTCGGTATGGACCCGCAGGAGGCCATCGACGCTCCGCGCGCCTTTGCCCTCGATGGCGAAATGAGGCTGGAAGAGGGCTATCCGGAGAGCGTCCGACAGAAACTGGAGCGGTACGGCCACAAGGTGGTCCGCCCCGAAGCCGGACTCGGCGGTGCACAAGCGATCCTGATCGACCCGGACAGTGGCATGCTGACCGGTGCCTCCGATCCTCGTAAAGACGGCATTGCGCTCGGCTACTGATCGACGCAAATCAAATGGAGAGCGGCGCGCGCAGCGCGCCACCCTCAACCGCATCCAAGCGCGACAGCGCGCGTGATGTGGGCGGGAGCGCCCCCGTTCGCGTGCGGAGACCTCAGTTCAGCTGAAAATGCAGCGGATAGATACCGTCCTCGAACTCTCCAAAGAGGTCGGGCAGGTCAGGGTGATCCACCGGTTCCCCGGAATAGTCGGGCACCAGGTTCTGTTCGGAGACATAGGCCACGTAGTAGCTCTGATCATTCTCCGCCAACAGGTGATAGAAAGGCTGTTCCTTGGCCGGACGGGACTCCTCCGGAATCGCGTCATACCACTCCTCGGTATTCGAGAACATCGCGTCGACATCAAACACAACGCCCCGGAAGGGATGCTTCCGGTGTCGCACGATCTGTCCGAGATGATATTTGGCTTGACTCTTAAGCATACATTGATGTCCCCACAATTCCTGCCTAAGGCGTTGAGGCGCCCGTGTCCATGCGTTGGGGCCCAAAACACCGGAAACAGTTTGTGAACATCGTCCTGACAGTGCTGGAAATCACTTCACCAGTCTTCCTGCTGGCTGCACTTGGCATCGGCTGGGACAAGGCCGGATGGGATTATCCAGTCGAGTTTGTCACTCGCCTGGCGATGACACTCGCCGTGCCCTGCCTCGTCTTCACGTCGCTTATGAAAACGGAGGTGGATCCTTCGGCGCTGGCAGCGATCTCGATTGCCGCTTTCTGCGCTTATGGCGTAATCGCCCTCGCCTCCTGGGCCCTCGTCCGGGCTGTCGGGCTGGACCGCGGCAGCTACCTCGCGCCCCTCACTTTCGGCAATACCGGCAATCTCGGTCTGCCTCTGGCGCTCTTCGCTTTCGGTGCGGTCGGATTGGACTATGCCGTGGTGGTGCTAGCTGTAACCAGCATCCTCGTTTTCACAATCGGGATCTGGATGGTCTCGGGCACCAGCAACCCCACACGCGTCCTGCGGGAGCCAATCTTTGTCGCCACCGTCCTCGGGCTCGTATTCCTGTGGCAGGGATGGCAACTGCCAGTCTGGCTGATCAATGGGCTGACGCTTGTCGGACAGATGGCGATCCCGCTGATGTTGCTCACCCTCGGCGTCGCCATCGGCAAACTCCGCCCTGCCGATATCGGGCCTGCGGTCCTGCTTTCGCTGATCAAGGCCGCTATTTGCGGGTTTTCGGCGGTCGCGGTCGGGCTTGCCTTTGCGCTTCCGCCGATACCCTTCGCCGTCCTGGTGGTCCAGATGATCACTCCGGTCCCCGTGACCTCCTATCTCCTGGCCGTCCGCTTCGGTGTCGATTCCGGGGCCGTGGCCGGTCTGGTTGTCGTCTCATCGCTGCTCTCGGTGGCAGTTTTGCCGATCGCGTTGGCTTTTTTGCTCTGACCAACGGTTTTGTCATCGTCCCGCTCAGGTTGATTGTTCCATCGGCGTCAGGTTTGGCCTAGACTGGGGCCAATAAAAGACGAGCAGACAAAAAAACATTAATCGGACAGGCAGATGACCAGACTTATCTGCGCCCTGTGCATCCTCGTGGCCCTTGCCGGCTGCGGCGGTGGCAACAAGCGCTCCCCCAACAATCTCGACAATGCGTGCAGCATCGTCAGTCAACGGCCCAACTACCTGCGGGCCATGAAATCGGCCGAACGCAATTGGGGCGTTCCCGTCCCGGTCCAGATGGCGATCATCCATCAGGAGAGCAAGTTCGACGGCGATGCCCGCACGCCCTATCAGTGGTCGCTCGGCGTGATCCCGATGGGCCGGCAGAGCTCGGCATTTGGCTACAGCCAGGCTCTGGATGGAACGTGGGACGAGTATCGTGAGAAGACCGGCAATCGCTCCGCCAAGCGGGACAAGATCCGCGACGCGACCGATTTCATGGGCTGGTACATGAACCAGACCCGCGACAAGCTTGGGATTCCGCTCTCGGATGCGCGCCGCCAGTATCTCGCCTATCACGACGGCTGGACCGGCTATAAGCGCGGCACCTACAAGTCCAAAGGCTGGCTGGTGAATGTCGCCGCCAAGGTGGGTGATCGCGCCACCATGTACGACCGGCAGCTTCGCAGCTGCGGCAAGATCCGGTAACGCGCTTACTGGCGCCGGGCCTCTTCATGCTGGATGTTGAAGAGGCTCGGTTTCAGGTCCATGCCCTTCTTGAGTTCACCAAGAATAACCGTCGTCTGGTCCCCACCGCCATCGGTGATGACCCATTGGCGCAACTCGGTCGGGCTGGCGGTGAAGACGAGCTGGATCGTGCCGTAGTCGGGATGCTCGGGATCCTGTGCCACCACGGTTGTCTTGGTGCCATCACTCTTATGGCCGACCACCATGTTGCGGCGGCCGAGATTGACCGTCTTCTCAAGGATCAGGTTGAGCGGCGTCTGCCGCAGCGGGAATTGCTCGGCATTGCTGTTCGATTTTCCGTCGAAGATCGCGACCGTGCCGCCGCCGGCCATGACAAGCGAGCGGTCGGGCGGGTTGTACTCGAAACGGATCCGGCCGGGGCGCTTGATATAGAGCTGGCCGGTGGAGATCGTTCCATCCGAGTTGATCTGCGTGAACTCGCCTGCCGCAGTCTGGAAGGCGTTGAAATAGTTCGAGATAGCGTTGAGAGAGAGTTTCTCCGCCGCTGCCGGTCCGGCCAGAACGAGCGTGGCCGCAAGGGTAAAAAGCAACTTCCTGATCATGCCTCATGAGTATGGGCTGGGGCCTGCGCTGACCAGTGTCAATTCCATCAAACCAGCGTGACCGGCGGCGAATTGCCGGACTGGCTGGCCCGCTCCAGAGAGGGCTTGCTCCATCGATAAGATGCCGATGTGACTGCCCAATCCCGCGCGTTCGATCCGCGCAGGGATTGCGGCGGTCGGCGCCGGGTCCGGTCTCGCCTCAGACCGGCTTGCCCTTCAGCAGATTCGGCACATCCCCGGTCACACCGGCCGCCTCGCGGATGAACCGCTGGCGCAGAGCGGGCATCCTGTCGATGGCGGCCATGCCCAGGCTGCGGCCAAAACGCAGGATCGGATTATCATTCGAAAACAGCTTGTTGACTGTATCCATCCCGATGGCCAGCGTGGCCCGATCGAAGCTGCGCCATTGGCGGTGTCGGTCCAGAACCAGAATCGAACCGATATCCTCGCCGCGCCGACGTGCTTCGGCCAGGACCTGCGTCAGCGTGGCGACATCGACCAGCCCCTGATTGAACCCCTGCCCCGCAATCGGATGCACGCCCTGGGCCGCATCCCCGATCAACGCCAACCGCTCCTTGACGATCTGATTCGCCATGGTCAGGTTCAGAGGATAGCTGAAACGTGCGCCGGCCAACCGGATCTCACCCAGAAAATCACCGAAGCGCGGGCGCAGCGCGGCCAGGAAACCTTCGTCATCCATCGCTGCGATCTGCTGTGCCGTGGCCGGATCCTCGCTCCAGACAATCGAGCTCCGATTGCCCGGCAGCGGCAGGATCGCCAGAGGCCCGTTCGGCATGAAGAACTGATGCGCAGTGCCCTCATGCGGCTGTTCGTGCTCGACGGCGCAGACCAGCGCGGTTTGCCTGTAATCCCAGCCGGTCCGCTGGATACCGGCCCGCAGGCCGACGCCCGATTTTCGCCCATCGGCGCCCACCAGCAGCGCGCCGGAGAGCTCTTCACCCGAAGCCAGCGTGATCCGCGCATTCTGAGGCGTGATCTCCTGGGCAACCACATCCACGCCCGAGCGCACGGTCACAAGCGGGTTGGCCTCGATCGCCTCCAGCAGCGCGCGCCGGAGATAGCGGTCCTCCAGCAGGTAGCCCATGACGCCTTCGTCAAGCTCGCCATGATCGAAATGCATTGCGAAGGGCCAGATCGGGCCTTCGCCGGGGCGGCCGTCGGAGGTGACGATATGCAGGATCGGCTGGGCATGATCTGCCACCTGCTCCCAGATCCCGATGGTGGCCAGAAGCCGCTGCGAAGCAAGCGCCAAGGCATAGGAGCGCCCGTCAAACGCCGCATCGGCTCGCGCGTCGAAGCTGAGCCGGTCCACGACAATAGAGGACATGCCGGCCTGGGCGGCGGCAAGGGCCAGCGACGGGCCGTTCAGACCGCCGCCGACGATAAGGATATCGCAATCATGTTTCATCGTCCTCAGAGATACCTTCCTGCGCGGGATTGTCCATGCGCTGCCCTGCCGCTACCGTCGCGCGGAACGATTTTTCCGGAGGAAATCATGAACGAGTGGCTGACTATGAGTGCCGCGGATCTCGGGCGCGGAATCGAGGATCTGAAAATCGATCCCGTGGCACTTACCGAAGCCTTCCACGCCGCGATCGCCGCTCATCCCTTCGGAGACAGGATCTACACTCGTCCGACCCGCTGGCGGGCGTTGGCCGAGGCCACGGCAGCGCGCGAGCGTGCCCGCGCCGGCTTGCGTCGTTCGTCGCTGGACGGGGTGCCGATCAGCTGGAAGGACCTGTTCGACTCGGCCGGCACCAAGACCGAGGCCGGCAGCGCCTTGCTCAAGGGCCGCACGCCGCAGACCGATGCCGAAGTGCTTCGAAACGCCACCTCGGTTGGGCTCGTCTGCCTTGGCAAGACCCATATGACCGAACTGGCCTTCTCTGGCCTCGGGCTCAACCCGGTCACCGCGTCCCCCCCCTGCGTCAATGATCATGACGCTGTTTCGGGCGGCTCTTCGTCCGGCGCAGCGACCTCTGTCGCCTTCGGGCTGGCCGCAGCCGGGATCGGCTCCGACACCGGTGGCTCGGTTCGCGTCCCCGCAGCCTGGAACGACCTTGTCGGGCTGAAGACCACAGCTGGACGGCTCTCGTTGAAGGGAGTTGTCCCGCTCTGTGTGCGCTTCGACACGGTCGGACCGCTCTGCCGAACCGTCGAGGACGCCGCCCTCCTGCTCGCCGCACTGGAAGGCGGCAAGCCGGCGGACCTGACCGGCGCCACGCTGAAAGGCAAACGCCTCCTTGTCCTCGAGACCGTCGCTCTGGACGACCTGCGCCCGGAACCGCGCACCGCCTTCGAGGCCTGCGTCGACCGCCTCGGCGCCGCCGGTGCCCGGATCGAACGTCGCGCGCTGCCCGTCGTGGCCGAAGCCATGGCGCTGTCGCCGAAGCTCTTCGCCCCGGAAGCGTATGGTACCTGGAAAGACGTCATCGAGACCAATCCAGAGCTGATGTATTCCGAGGTCCTGGCCCGCTTCCGGGGTGGCCGCAACGTCTCCGGACCGGATTACGTCCAGGCCTGGCAGACGCTCGAATCCCTCCGCGCCGAATACCTGTCCCTGACTGCCGCCTATGACGCCGTGCTCGTCCCCTCTGTCCCGAACATGCCGCCCAACAAGGCCAGGCTTGAGGCGGATGGAGATTACTTCACCACCGAGAACCTGCTCGCCCTGCGGAACACCCGCATCGGCAATGTCCTCGGCCTTTGCGGGTTGACCTTGCCGACGGGCGCACCCTCGACCGGCCTGATGCTCCTCGACGCGCCACTGCGCGAAGAGCGCCTGCTTCGACTGGGCAGCGTGATCGCGCCGATTTTGCGCTAAGCTCTTTCTGTTTCGACAAATATCCCGTCGGGCTGGGGACGGCCTCCCGACCTGCCGCTCCATTGGCGTAAAAGCCACAAGCGACACGGCACGGCACACAATTTCTGGACCCGACGCGGCGCAGTGGCTAAGCTGCAAACAAACGGGGCGTTATGACCCCGACCCTGAGGCAGTACAGAAATCGAGCGCATGACGTTCCCCGAAAGGTTCTCGGACCTACCCGAATACGCGTTTCCGCGCCTGCGGAAGCTTCTCTCCGCTTCCCGGCCCGGAAGCGAGGTCATCAACATGACCATCGGCGAGCCGCGTCATGCCATGCCCGGTTTCGTCGCCGAAGTGCTCGCGGAAAACATCGACGGTTTTGCCAAATATCCGCCCAACGAAGGCACGCCAGAGCTGCGTGGCGCCATCTGCGACTGGGTTTCGCGCCGCTATGGAGTCGCGCTCGATCCCGAGACCCAGGTCATGGCACTCAACGGCACCCGCGAGGGGCTCTTCGGAGCCGCCATCGCGCTCTGCGCCGAAGAGAAACGTGGCCAGAAACCCGCGATCCTCGTGCCGAATCCGTTCTACCAGGTCTATGCCGTCGCAGCGCTGACTGCCGGGGCCGACCCCGTCTTCGTTCCGGCGACAGCGGAGACCGGCTTCCTGCCTGATTACGCAGCGCTCGCGCCGGATCTGCTCGATCGTGTCGCCATCGCCTATATCTGTTCCCCCTCCAACCCGCAGGGCGCCGTTGCCGACCGCGCCTACTGGACGCGCCTTCTGGAATTGGCCGAGAAACACGATTTCCGCATCTTCGCCGACGAGTGCTACTCCGAGATTTACCGGAGCGCCCCGCCCGTCGGCGCGCTTCAGGTCGCCCGCGAAACCGGCGCAGACCCAGAGCGGGTTGTCATTTTCCACTCGCTCTCCAAGCGCTCCAATCTGCCGGGGCTGCGGTCGGGCTTCGTCGCGGGCGGTCCGGCCTGCCTTGCCCGGATCCGCCAGTTGCGCGCCTATGCCGGTGCTCCGCTGCCGCTACCGCTACAGCGCGTTGCCGAACAGGCCTGGGCCGACGAGGCGCATGTCGCGGCTTCGCTCGCCATTTATCAGCAGAAGTTCCAGCTGGCCGATGAGATCTTTGGTGGGGTGCCGGAATATGCCGGCCCCGAGGGCGGCTTTTTCCTCTGGCTGCCAGTCGCCGATGGCGAAGCGGCGGCAATCCGTGCCTTTGAGGCGACCGGCGTTCGGGTGCTGCCGGGCGCCTATCTGGGACGGGAAACACTTGGTGGCAATCCGGGTGCGGGCTATGTGCGCGTGGCTATGGTGGCCGAAATGGACGAGTTGCGGCGCGGACTGACCCGACTGCGCGACTGCCTCTACGAATAACAGGGACGACAGAATCCGATGGCATATCAGACACGACAGCGCGACCCCCTGCTGGATGCGAACATGCAGGAAGCGATCGAGAAACGCGGCCGCGAACTGATCGGCCTGGCCTTGCTCGGCCTCGCCGCGGCACTCGCCGCCATGCTCGCCTCCTACACGCCGCAGGACCCGTCCTTCTTCTCTGCGACGGACGCACCGGCCCAGAACATGCTCGGGAAATTCGGCGCCTCCATCTCCTCGCCGCTCTTCATCGTGGTGGGTTTCGGCAGCTGGGTGCTGATGCTGGCCACACTGGCCTGGGGGATGCGGCTGCTGTTCAACATCGGCTCGGAACGCGCCATCGCACGCCTGCTCTTTGCGCCCATCGCCGTGGCCGCCGCCGCGGTCTACGCCTCCTCCATCGCCCCGGCGACGGGCTGGTCGCACAGTTTCGGGCTGGGCGGTCTTTTCGGTGATACCGTGCTCGGGGCTGTACTGAACATGTTGCCAATTTCGGCCAGTTCCGGCGTGCGCCTGCTGTCGATCCCGATCCTGTTCCTTGCGCTCGGCTTGACTCTCTTTGTCTGCGGTTTCACCCCGGACGAGCTTCGCCGCACGGGCCGCTTCATCCTTGTCGGAATCGTGCTCTCCTATGCGGGTTTGCTGCGGCTCTTCGGCGCCGGGCTGAACGGCGCGGGTGTCGCAGCGCGCGGCGTCGCTGCGCGGAATGATGAACGCCGGGCCCGACGGGCCGAAGCGCGGACCGCTGCGGCCGAACTGAACGAGGCCGAAGATTTTGTGTTGACCGAGGAGGTCGATGGCCCCGCAGCTGAAACCGTGCCCGCGCCCACTGGTCTTCTCGCCACAGTGTCGACCCTCGTGCGCCGTTCACCCCAGCCGGAGATTGTCGAGCCCGCGCCTGAGCCGGAGTTGGCCGAGGCAATGGAGGAGCTCGAAGCGCCTTCGGAGGACCGGATCAAGGCGCGCATCGCCGATGCGATCAAGCTGCGTGCCCGCACGGGTGGCGCACGCGCGCAACCCCGGATCGGACGCACCGAGCCCCCTGTCATGCGCCGTCGCAAGCCGGATCCGCTGATCCTCAAGGTACCCGGCGCAGTTCCACCCGCGCCCATGGCCGAGATCGACGACACCCCGCCGGTCCCCGTGCCCGCGATCCAGACACCCGAGCCCGTGGCGTACCTGCCTGAGGAGCCGGCGCTGGAGGAAATAGAAGACCACGCGGCGATCGACATCGCGCAACCCGCCGGACAGGCAGGTCCGCAGGTTGCGCCGCGTATCCAGCAGCGTGCCATGCCGGTCACCCCCGAAGAGCCGAAGCCGATGGTCCAACATCCGGACCGGACGGCGCCCAAGCCCTCTCGACAGGCTCAGGCCGAGGCCCAGCCGAAGTTGGAGCTGGAGCCGCAGGAGGTGCTCGCCTATGAGCACCCGCCGCTGTCGCTGCTCACCAGCCCGACCTCGATCAAGCGTCACGTCCTCTCGGACGAGGCGCTGGAAGAGAATGCCCGCATGCTGGAGAATGTTCTGGACGACTACGGCGTCAAGGGCGAGATCGTCTCCGTGCGCCCCGGCCCGGTCGTCACCATGTACGAGTTGGAACCCGCGCCGGGCCTCAAGGCCTCCCGAGTGATCGGTCTGGCCGATGACATCGCCCGCTCCATGTCGGCACTCTCCGCGCGTGTCTCCACCGTACCGGGTCGCTCGGTGATCGGCATCGAACTGCCCAACGTGAACCGCGAGAAGGTCGTGCTGCGCGAGATCCTGTCGGCGCGGGAATTCGGCGATACCTCCATGCCGCTGCCGTTGGCGCTCGGCAAGGATATCGGTGGCGCGCCAATCGTGGCCAACCTCGCCAAGATGCCCCACCTGCTGATCGCGGGCACCACCGGCTCGGGCAAATCGGTGGCCATCAACACCATGATTGTCTCCCTGCTCTACCGGCTCTCGCCGGAGGAGTGCCGGATGATCATGATCGACCCGAAGATGCTTGAGCTGTCCGTCTATGACGGCATCCCGCATCTGCTCTCCCCCGTCGTGACCGACCCCAAGAAAGCCGTCGTGGCGTTGAAATGGGTCGTGGGCGAGATGGAGGATCGCTACCGCAAGATGTCCAAGATGGGCGTGCGGAACATCGAAGGCTATAACGGCCGGGTGCGCGACGCGATGAACAAGGGCGAGATGTTCTCGCGTACGGTCCAGACCGGCTTCGATGACGAGACCGGCGAGCCTATCTTCGAGACGGAGGAGTTCGCGCCCGAGCTGCTTCCCTTCATCGTTGTTGTCGTCGACGAGATGGCAGACCTGATGATGGTCGCCGGCAAGGAAATCGAGGCCTGCATCCAACGCCTCGCGCAGATGGCGCGGGCTTCCGGCATCCACCTGATCATGGCCACGCAGCGCCCCTCGGTCGATGTCATCACCGGTACGATCAAGGCAAACTTCCCGACCCGGATTTCCTTCCAGGTGACGTCGAAAATCGATAGCCGGACGATCCTTGGTGAGATGGGTGCCGAACAGCTGCTCGGCATGGGCGACATGCTCTACATGGCCGGCGGCTCGCGTGTGACGCGTGTGCACGGTCCGTTCGTCTCCGACGAGGAGGTCGAAGAAATCGTAACCCATCTGAAGTCCTTCGGGCCGCCTTCCTATATCGGCGGCGTGGTCGAAGGGCCGGACGAGGAAAAAGAAAGCGATATCGACCTCGTACTCGGTCTCGGGGGCAATACCGACGGCGAAGATGCTCTCTACGACCAGGCGGTGCAGATCGTCATCAAGGATCGCAAATGCTCGACCTCCTATATCCAGCGCAAGCTGGCTATCGGCTACAACAAGGCCGCGCGCCTGGTCGAACAGATGGAGGAGCAAGGATTGGTGAGCGCCTCGAACCACGTCGGCAAGCGCGAGATCCTGGTGCCGGAGTCGGAGTAAGTCCAAGCTACACGCCGATGCCCTGAAATTGGGGCCCGGCTGTCCGCAGGGCGAGCCGGAGCGCCCAAGCAGAGGACTGCTTTTCTGTCCCAAATCCACGGATGCCGACCTTCGCGCGGGCGCGGTCTTTCCTGAGCCGGTCGGGCTGACACATCAATGGCAAGACAGTCGTCCTTGGTACCGGATGTGCTTGCGGGCAAAGCCGGGTCATCCATCGGATCCGAAAGGGCAACATTGCGGGCCAGATCGAAAACGCGGAGGGGCACCCTCCCTGCCCCGGCAAACAATAGGGATCATCCTTGGCCTGACCACGTACCTGATCACCGAACCCACACCTGTCCCGGCAGCCAGACGTTATGTCCGGCGGGCGACGTTCCGACTACAGGCGCTCGCGCTCGCGGGTGTCCGTTCAGAATTCCACGCGATCATTTGCTGAAGGACGCGTGCACCTGGAATATGGTCGCCACTTGCGCGGTCTCCGGCACTTTCCGGCTGGACCAGAGCGCCCCCCAGGAGTGGACATCCTTCTTCTCAACGCACAATCACCAGAGAGACCGAAAAACGGTACGGTCCCTCTTGACGGCCCACCTCAACTCCTTTACGCCGCGCCCACGCCTTGGGGCGGAGTAGCTCAGCTGGTTAGAGCAGCGGAATCATAATCCGCGTGTCGGGGGTTCAAGTCCCTCCTCCGCTACCAAAAATTTCCTTTTGTTTCAGACCACTCCTCCAGTTGTGTTTGGGTTGGGCTTGGAACCCGCTTTGTCTGGGGTGGCGCCGGGGTGGCGAAAGCCAGTTCCTGTGGCGATACCTGACATCCCAACCCACCACGGAACCAGGCTTACGACAAGACGTCGAATCGCTGAATGATGGCTCTCCGGGGTTCTTGCGCCCCGTGCCGGCGCGATACGGCAGAAGTGTGAGGGTACGCGATTGCGTGCCGGCATTATCTCGCCGTGAAGCTTTGTAGGCCTTTCCTGAGTTCGTCTTATCGGTCCAGACATCAAGTTCCTGCTCGGGTCACTGGAACCTCCGACTGGCCTGCAATCGTTTGTTGAAGGCTCTCTGATCGACGACGCAGATTTTTCTTTTCCGCGTCAACGCAAAGCGTCCCAAATCATTTCAACACGAAATTGAAAGGCACAAACATGAGGAACGCCCAATTGGAAGATCAACTTGTCAGCATTCACACCATCGTCGAAGCTCTCGGACGTTCGAAAGCAAGCGTCTATCGCGACATCAAACGTGGAGCTTTCCCGAAGCAGGTGAAAATCGGTGGGTCTTCGCGCTGGAGGCTCTCCGAAGTCGATCGCTTCATTGCGGGCCTTTGATGTTCCTGCTTCATCCGGGATCTGTTCCTGGCTATCGGGTACAATTGCTCGATAGCCAGGGAAATTCATCGACCTTGGCAGCTCGTGTCCACCGTCAGGTGTTTGGGAACCAAGGACTCCCGTTCGAGGATATCTCCGCGAATGAAGTTGATGATGTTCTGGAGATCATGAGGGCAGGCAGGCTGAGAACAAAGCTGGATCGCCGTTGCGATGCCACTGACGCCGAATATGATGAGGTCAAGCCCGCGACCCCGCGCCTGCGGGCGGACGCCTTTGTAAAACACTGCTGGAAACCGCGTGCCATCGCGACATGCTCTTCAAGGTGCAACTTATTGACGAGAGTCCGTTCTCCGTCTGCACTTGGTCGACCCAGGATGAGCGTGCCCGGACATGCTGGGAAGATCGCATCCACCAGTTCCTCCGAACAAAAGGTATTCCAGGGCGGGATTCCGAGCCGGTAGCACATTCGTGCTTCCTCGGCGAACGGCCGCGGCTTGTGCCGCGTTTGCTGAACCGTCGCCTTCAAGCTCGGCCGATTGCGGCGGACAGATGGCAATCATGCCGTTTTTTCTGTCCTTCGCTTCGGATTTCTCTGCATCAGCGAGTTTGCTCTCCGTCGCGGGCACCAAGAAGCTCATGTTCTGCACCTGCCAAAAGATACCCAATCAGCCTACGGTGCGTTCCAGTTGTTCGTACGACTGTCAGAGGGTCAGCTATGCGGATCGAGCCGCCATTCCCGCCGACAGCGGGTTGGTCGGCTCACTGCGCAGAGCGGGCCTTCGTCCAGTAGATGCCCTTCTCGACCGCAGCATAACTTCGATCGACGCGAACGGCCCTTAGCCGACATTTGTCGGGCTGCCGTGGCATCAATTGGGATGCTAAAAAGCGGCCATTCCTGTACTTTGCAGCACCGGACGGAGTTTTTGGCTGCTCATTAGCCAGGACGCCTCCCAAAAACCATTCTCCCGCCTTACCAGCCTCAGAAAGCTCGGGCTCAGAGTCGCACCGTTTCGTATTCCTCGCGTCTCTCCTCCAAACAAACCAATCTTCCACTCCTGACGGCCGCGCTTAATTGTGGCGCGCTACGTAACGTCGTCAACCTTCACCGCCTCCATCCCCACATATGTCCGCTTGACCAGTTTTATGGCGTGGTTTGCCCGCGGTGTGCCGCGACGTGGTTCTGGAAAGGCTCGATGTATTGCAGCAGGTGCGCTTCCTGCATGCGTTCTGCCAGCCGGACCGGAAGACGTGCCCGAAGGTTTGGCGCGTATGGCGGTGGCGCACACCCGCTCTGGCCCCCGGTTCGCGCCGAGGGCCTTTGGCCGGATGGCTGGGAATGATCAACCCACCGCGGCGAAATACGCGTCCCATCTCTGATGCGGGCGGCCAGCGGCTTTCTCGAAGTCGCTGGGGGCGTCGAGCGCGCCGTCGTGGATGCTCTGGTAGATCCCGGCAATGACCGTGCCGATGAACTCGCCCAGCTCGGCAATCCGGTCGGCCATGTAGGCCTCGTGGGACATCGGGCGGTATGTCAGCTCGGTGCCGAAGGCCCGGTTGAGATACGCGGCCAGTTGCGTCTGCGTAAGGGCTTCGCCATGCAAAAGGTAGGTCTGACCGTCGTGTTCCGCACCGGTGAGCATTCGAGCGTAGGCGTAGGCCAATTCCGGCCGCGTGGTGTAGCCGCAACGGCCCTCGCCGGCGGAATTGGCGATCTCGCCCGCTGCCTTGTAGCTCTCGATGTATTCCACATCCGGTTCGATATAGATGCCGTTGCGCCCGATCACCCAGTCGAGGCCGCTCGCCCGCACATCCGCCTCGGTCTGCCGGTTGCTCTGGATAATGGGGGAGAAGGCCGTGCCTTCGTCGGCACCCTGAACCGAGGTGTAGACGATCTTCTTCACGCCTGCGGCCCGGGCCGCCTCGATCACGTTGCGATGCTGGCCAATGCGATCCTCGGGGGCGGCCATGCCGGAGACCAGCAGGACGGTATCGACCCCGGCCAGCGAGGCCCGTAGCTGGTCTGGGGCGTCGTAGTCGCCCGGGCGAACCTCGACTCCAAGATCGCGGGCATTTTCGGGCGTGCGTGCGAGGCCGATGATCGGCTCGGAGCCGCCCATCTCGACAAGGGCACGTGCGATGGCAGCTCCGAGCTGGCCGGAGGCGGCGGTGACGGCGATGGTCATGGGAGTCTTTCCTGTGTTCGAGCGGGAGGGCTTGCGCCCTCACCGCATGTTGAAGAGTTCCTGGTGGAAGGCACCTGAGGCGAGGCCGCGCTCGACAAGGTCGCCCTTGAGAGCCTGCCCGAAGCTGGCCGGACCACAGAACCAGACGGAAGCCGATTTCCACTCCGGCACCATCTCGCGCAGCCGGTCGCCGGTCAGGAAGCCGTCCCGGTCGTCGACCAGGACATGCAGGGTGATGCCGGCAGCCGCCGCGTCGGCCCTGAGGAGTTTCATCGCCTCCTCCGACAGCTCCTTCGTAGAATGGATCAGGTCGATGCTCTTGTTGCCGCCTGTCCTCGCCAAATGCTTCATGCGCGCGATGAAGGGGGTGATGCCGATGCCGCCGCCGATCCAGATCTGGCGCTCGCTTGTGTCCTCGAAGGTGAAGCGCCCATAGGGGCCTTCAACGATGGCCTCGCCGCCGACCTTCAACGTCTCCGGCAGGAAGTCGGTGTAGTCGCCAAGCCCCTTGGTGATGAAGGTGACCCGGCGTGAGTCCGCGTCCCAGGCGGAGGCGATGGTGAACGGGTGCTTGCCCTCGCGCGGATCGAAGGTGACGAAGGCGAACTGGCCCGCGTCATGGCCTTTCCAGCCGTCCTCCAGCGCGATGCTGATCTCGGTGGCGCCGAGCTCCGGGAAGATCCGCAGGGCTTCGATCATGCCAGTTGCGCGGTTTCGCCGGCCGATCTGGCGGGTGAGCGCCAACACGGCGGAAACCGTGCCGCCAGCCATCAGCAGCGCCATGACGATGCCCAGCGGTTGCGACCATGCGGCGTAGTTGAAGGTCGGGATCGCGTGCAGAACGAGCGCCAGATAGGCAATTGCGATGATCGTGTGAGTGGAGACGAAATACTTGTAGGGGAAGCGCCTGATCAGGGCGAGCACGATCAGGACGACCGCGGCGTAGAAGGCATATTCCCCCAGCATCTCGGACGTCGGGCGCATGGAGTTGAGGAATTCCTGCATCGCGGGCAATTCCGGGGCGCCCTCGGGGCGTGCGGGGCGTTGCGGCGGGGTCATCAACCCCCACTGGACGGCCCATTTCGGCCCCATGGCGGCGATCCAGTGGAGTGGTGCGGTGATCAGCGCCGAGATGCCGAGCCATTTATGCAGGCGGTAGGATTTGTCGAGCCCGTTCAGCCAGGGCTCCAACCATTTCGCGCGCGTGGCGAGGATCATGGCAACGCTCATCGCGCCCATGGAGAGCACGCCGAAATACTGGACCAGCAGGTTCCGGACGGCAATCACGTTCAGGTTCTCGGGAAGGGGCAGGTTCACGGCGAGCCAGAACGCGGTCAACAGGCCGGGAATGGCCCAGAGGGCGATCTTGATGTTTTTCATGTCTTGGGCCTTTGGAGATACGGACCGCGGGCATCTCGGCCCGCGGTACGATGTCCTGTTTGTGTTCGCCTTTTCTACGGGGCTGCTATCACTTTCCGTCGCGTCTTACGGATCGAGGATGACCATGTGCATGAACATGGTCTGGCAGTTCTCGACCATGTTGAGCGGCGCATTGCGGATCTTGCCGTACCATTTCTCGCTCATCTGCACGGCACAGGCATTCGAGGCGGTCATGATCCCTTCCTTGTAGGTGTAATGCATCGCCGACTCGTCGTAGCGGCCGGCAGCTTCTTTCATCGCCAGCTTGTAGGCGTCGCCCTGGACGATCCCCATGAGCGTCTGCTTCATGTCGTCGATGAAGGTCTGGTAGATTTCCATGTGCTCCGGCGTGCCGACGATCCGTTCGTGCCCGACGATAACGAAGTTGAAATCGTATTCCGCCAGCAGTTTCTTCGGCAGTCCGAAGGCGAACCACGGGTCGGAGCTTTCGCCCCAGTGGATCCAGGGCGCAGCACCGGGGTGGAACATGTCCACGGCAAAGAGGATCTTCTGTTCCGGCGCCCAGCCGATCAGATCGTTCTGGCTGTGCCAGTTGCGGCCCGGATCCTTGAGTTCCAACCGGAAGCCGCCGGTTTCCAGCACATATTCATCGTCGAATACGACGTCCGGCATAGGACGATTGGGGTCGTTGGCCTCGGCGAGGAACTCCGCCGTCTCGTTCTCGGCGATAAGGATGGCCTCCTCGGGGAAGAGATGGGCGCCGTCCGAGTGGTCACGGTGATGGTGGGAATAGATCACATGGGTGATCGGCTTGTCCGTGACGTCCTTTACCACGTCGAGCAGGTAGGGTGTGACGTCCGGCTTGGCATCGTAGACGACGACGCCCTCGTCGGTGACGAAGAATACCATGTTCTCGAAGTCATCGTAGACGAACCAGGCATTCTCGGCGACCTTGTAGTAGCCGTACCCTTCTTTCGGCAGGGGCTCGTAGACGAACGCCTCCGAGCTGTATTTCGCCTTGGTTGCCTCGTAGTCGAAGGCTCCCTCCGCCGAAGCGCCTATCGGCAACAGCCCCAGGGCCATTGTCGCAGCCGCGATCAATCTTGCTGTCATGTTCAACCTCGTTTCGGGTTTGATCGCCCGTTCCCTCTTGCCGCTTGCAAGCCCGTCTTACGTCATCGAGGCTGGAGGAATTTGACCTGCACGCCCCAAATTCTTTGCTGCTGGACCCGGATCACCGGGCCCAGCACCACGTCCCGTCAGCCGTGGTAGGCTTGGCTCACGGCGAAGCTGTCTTCGAACCAGTGCCAGAGCACGACCTGGCCATCCTTCACCTTGGCGCGCAGGGCGAAGGTGAACTCACCAATCTCCTTGCCGCTTTTCGGCGTGATGCCGTTCATCTTGCCGAAAACGGCAACCGTGTCGCCGGAGGCGAAGGCATCGGTGTTCTCCCAGAGCGTCGTCTGCAGGTTTTCGGAGAAAACCTTGAGGAAGCCGAAGATCGCCTCCTTGCCCTCCCAGGTGCCGATCCAGGGCAGGGTCTTGTCGCCTTCGTTGTGCCAGACCATGTCATCGGCCATCAGCGCCGACATCTTCTCCATCTCGCCGCCGCCCATTGCGCCCATGAAACCCATGACGGTATCGAAGCTTGCCTGCGTGGTGTCGTCCATTTCTTGTGCTCCTGCTGTCTGTCCGAGGATGAGCGCCAGCGAGGCGCCGAGAGTTGTTGTCAAAAGAGTTCTGCGTTGCATGGTGTCCTCATGGCTTGGTGGCCCCGGAGCACCCCCGGGGCTGGGGGGATTCAGAATTTACCGGCGTCGTTATGCTTGGCGTCCGGGCCGGGCATCGGCGCGATCACGTCCCAGTGCTCGACGATCAGGCCGTCTTCGAGGCGGAACAGGTCGTAATAGGCCTGCGGTTCGCCACCGAAGGCGCCTTCGGAAAGCGTCAGCACGAAATTGCCCTCGCCGATCACGTGATGGACCTTCGCATATTCCATGCTTATGCCCTTCTCCGCGATCGACTGCATGAAGGCGCCAAACCCTTCGAGCCCGTCGGCCACCATCGGGTTGTGCTGGGTGTATGTCACCGGGCTGATATAGTCGGTGATGTTCACCTCCTCATGCGCGATCAGTGACTTGTTGATGAAGTCGAGCACCTTGGCCTTGTTCGCCACGGTCTTGTCGAGATCGGTGATCTCGGTCGCGCCGTCGATCTGGCTGTGGCCCGACGGGTTGAGCGGCTGCTCGGGGATCAGGTTGTCCCAATGCTCGACGATCTTGCCATCCTCCAGCCGGAAGACATCGAAGGCGATCATCGGCGTTTCGCCAAAGCCCTCGTAGCGGCCGTGAAAGGCCACCATGTCGCCATCGGCGATCACGCGGGCAAAATCGGCCTTGAAGTTACCGCCCCCCGCCAGCATCGAGATCATCCCCTTGAGGCCGTCGCTGCCATTGGGCACATCCGGGTTGTGCTGGATGTAGCCGGGGTCGAAATAGGTATCGACCGCCTCCGGGTTGCCCTTGGCGAGGGTCTCGGTAAGCGCCTCGATGGCGAACGCCTTGTTGGCCGCAGTGTCCGCGGTGTCCGCGATGACGGCGAAGGGCAACGCCGTTGCTGCCGCAAAGGCGAGTGTCGAGACGAAATGCCTGACTTTCATGATCTGTCCTGTTCATTGCTTGAAAGTGGTGGGGGAAGTGACCGCGTTTCCTGAGGTCACTACGTCAGGTCTGACGCGCCGGCCCCCAGTCGATCCGGGGGTTTTCGCGAAAGGCAAAGCGCTCCAGATGGCTGCCGATTACTTCGGCGGTCTTGTCCAGATCGGCCTGGGTGTCGGCCGAGGCCAGCAGCTCGAGGTGGCTCTCGTCAGCCTTCAGATCGCAGCGGCCAAAGGGAAACTCGACCCGACCGGTCGTGCCGTCATTCTGCGCCGGCACCTTGCGTCCGAAATGCTTGCACAGGGAGGCCATGTATTGGGCCCCCTTCGCTGTTTCGAGTTGTGCGAAACTCTTCATTGTACCGCTCCTTCATGTTTCGAGAGGAAGGTAGCGGTGCCTCATTGTTTTGAATATTGAGTAATTACAGAAGTTATAGATCGGGTGAGCCGTACAATGATCGACCATCTCAAACACATGGCCATCTTTGCGCGGGTTGTGGATGAAGGCTCCTTTCGCGCCGCGGCGCGGGGCATCGGCCTGTCGCCGTCCCGGGTGAGTGAGACCGTCTCCGACCTCGAAGCCTTCCTCGGGGTCACGTTGCTCTATCGTACGACGCGCAAGATCGCGCTTACGAATGAGGGCCGCATCTTCTATGCCCGAGTGGCCGACATGATGCGGACCGCCGAAACAGGCCTGAACGAGCTGAACGCCCTGGCGCTGGAACCTGCGGGGGCCTTGCGGGTCTCGCTCCCCGCCTTCATGTCGTCGTCTGGCCTCTCGACGGCAATCGGGGAGTTCATTCGCCTGCATCCGCATGTTGCCTTGTCTGTCACCTATACCGATCACCCGGTCGGCCTGATCGATGACGGGTACGATATGAACATCCGGGTCGGTTGGCTCGACGACAGTTCGATGATGTCCCGAAAGCTCGGGGAAATCGGGCGCCTTCTGGTTGCCGGTACGGACTATGCGGCCTCCAGGCCGGAACCGGAACATCCAACGGATCTGGAGGAGTGGGACTGGATCAGGTTTCAGCATCGCTCCGACGTGACCGAGCTTATAGCGCCCTCGGGAGAGGTTGTGAAAATATCCGGCCAGTCCCAGCTGCAGGTCGACAGCGCAGATGCCCTCGACCATTTCGCCCGCATGGATCTCGGCGTGACACTTCTGCCTGCCCACCTCGCCGAGCGCGGGATTGCCGCCGGAGAACTGGTGCATCTGCTGCCCGAGTGGAGCCTTCGAACGCTGGGTGTCTATGCCGTTTGGCCAGACAAATCCCGACGCGAGAACCTTACGCTTCTTTTCGTGCGGTTTCTGTCCGAACACCACAGATAGCAGGCCATTTTCGAGTCGATGCGCCGTCCGCCAACGACGGCATGCGCCCGCTCCAAGCGGCTGCGCGTAAAACTTCCGTGTAGAGACTGACAAAAATCGCCGCTGCGGCTTGGGTAGGCTCCGGTCACGGATTTCCGGGAACTTACGAGGAGACCAGGCAGGCAAGGGACACGGCCTGCAGTGCTGATCCACCTCGGACAAGGCGGCGCCAAAGCTGCCAGCCAGGCTCTTGGAACCGCCGCCAAACGCAAAGGAAACAGGAAAAAATGGCGTTAAGCATGAAACGGGGTGTACTCCTCGCAACAACCCTTGCCGGCATCGGTGCGCTGCCCGCAGCCGCGTCCGACACCATGGCCGACATGGGCGGTATGGGCGATTCCATCGACGATCTGCTGGCCCGTGGCGAGCAGATCTATTTTGAAGACGGCGGTTGCGTGAACTGCCACGGCGAAGTCGGGGACGGCGATGCTGGCCCGGCGCTGAATGCCAAGGCGCGCACGCCTCTGGACGTGTCGATCGCCTTCAAGACGGTGCCGCGCATGGCGCCTTTCGTCAACGAGTTGAATCCCGAGAAGCGCGACTACCTCGCCATCGCCATGTTCCTGACCAACGGGCTGGCCAAGGAGGAGCTGCACGAGGAACGGATGGCGGAGTTCCATGCCACGCTCGAAACCTTCTCGGCCAAATCGACCCTGGAAGGCTTCACCCTGACCTCCCGCGACGAAGCGATCATGGAGATCTCCCCCTGGGAGACCGAGGAGACATGGGAACGGCGCGCCAAGGAAGGGTCGCTGAAGCAGACCTATGACAGCAAGGTTCTGGAAACCTGGGATTGGCCGGCGGAAGACGTGGTTTTCAGGCCCGAACCGGGCAAGACCTATTTCTACGAGAACACCGGAATCGACAAACACCCCGGCTCGGCCGATCTGGTAGACTTCCAGGCTGTGAAACCGCGTGTGACAATCGGCGATGCCGAGACTCACAAAGTCATCGCCAGCCGCGAACTGCCTGCAGAGATGAAGGGCACGATCCACTCCACCTTCGCCACCGCCGACGGCAAGTATATCTATATCTCCGGCGGCAAATACGGGCAGGTCATGTCCTATACGCATGACCACGAGGAACTCAGCCTCGACGCGATGGCCGACGGCCCTGCGGCAGCCTCGTCGATGGCGGCAGTGCTTGAGCTGATGTCGGCGCCTGCGACCCTCATCAAGGTCGAGGCCGCAACCCTGCGCCCAGTGGCCCAGGTCGATATCGGCGGCCGTGTCCACCACGGGCAGCTGTTCCAGGATCGCTACCTGCTGATCGACACCTTCTCGACCGCCGAAAACGGGCTGGACGTGTTCCTGTACGATCCGGAGACCGACAGCGTGATCGGCGGCGTGCGCAACGTCGATCTGGGCGGTGCGGCCTACACGGCCTGGACCGACAACGAGTTCATCTACGTGCTGATGGAACCCGTGGGCTACGATCCGATGTCGCTGACCCATACCGGCTACATGGGCGGCGTGATGACCAAGGTCGGCAAGCTGACCACCTTGCGGGACTTCTGGGTTGCCAAGATCGACCCCGAAACCTGGGAAGTCGTGCATGAATACACCTATCCCGGCCATCGTGGCGACTGGATCGCCATCGATTCCAAGAAGGAGCACATGTACATCCCCGCCGGCGCCACCGGCAACATCTCCAAGGTCAAGCTGGACACCGGCGAGCTGGTCTGGGCCAACGCGGTCGGCACCGGCCCCTATGGCGCCACGCTGAACGCGGACGAGACCGAGGTCTGGGTGGCCAACAAGGGCGAGACCACGGGCCTCTTCGGGCGCACGCTGACGGTGCTCGACGCCAATACCGGCTGGCCGAAGCACACGCTGATGACCGGCTACATGACCGACCACGTCCTGCTTGCCCCGAACGGCAAGGAGATCTGGGCGACCTCGAATGGCGAAGGCCGGATCTATGTCTATGACGCCGCGACCTACGAGTTGAAGACGGTGATGGACATGCCCGGCAATGGCGACGCCCACGGCCTCGTCTGGGCCACCGCCGACGAGAACGCCAACCTGCGTGTCGTCCGCGACCAGGGCAACTTCCACAGCGACATCCACCCCGCCAAGGGCAAGCCGTTGCTGTACTGAGACCTCCCTCGGACAAGGGATGGGGCGGCACCCGGTCGTCCCATCCCGCCCCCTTCTCATGTCATCCCTGCACGGAGCAGACAGATGAAACCCGCCCGCCTCCTGCTATCCTTCACCGGTATTCTTGCAGCCTCTGTTGCCGGCTATTTCCTGATGGCCGAAGCCTCGCCGCAACAGCTCACGGATCTGCGCGACGACTACCGCTTTGCCTTTGCCCGCAGCTTCGACGCGCAAAAGGTCGTCGCCATCGACACCCATAACCAGACCAAGGTCGCGGAGATCGATTTCCCCCACAAGGTCGGGGATATCCTGGTGTCGAAGATGCTCGACATGCTTTTTGTCAACGATCCCGAGAACAACGCCGTCACGCCGGTCTTTCTCAAGGACCTGAGCCTCGCCCCCGGTTTCGCGATCGGCTTCACGCCGGTCCAGTCGATCCTCGGCCCGGAAGACCAGTTCGCGGCCTTTGTCGGCGCTGAAGGCGAGCTGCTTGTCTTCGATCTCGAAAACATCCGGCCGATCTATCAGAACGCTGGCTTCCAGCCCGGCGCCAGGATCGCCTTCTCCGCCTCCGGCCATGACATCCTCGTTGTCGAGGGCGAGCGGAACCAGCTCCTCGCGATCAACCTCGAAGCGGGCAAGATCGTCGGCGTCGCGGACCTGACACTGAAAGCGGGCACACGCGACATCTCCGCCGTTACCCGCTCGCTCGATGGTCACACCGGTTTCATTGCCGTCGGCAGCGAAGACCGCGTGCTTGTCATCGACCTGGACAGCTACAGGATCACCCGCTCGATCCCTGTCGGCGACGCTCCGGTCCGGCCCTACGCCACAAATGACGGCGCCTACCTGCTTGTGGCGAACGAGCTTTCCCGCGATTTCAACGTCATCGACATGCTGACGTTGGACGTCGTCACTAAGATAGAGACCGGCATCGCCGCACAGGCGATCAACACCGGCTTCTTCGACACCCGCGCCTATGTGATGCCGCGAGACGGTGGAACCATGGCGGTTGTCGACCTCATGACGCTCAAGCAACTCGACAGCATCGAGCTTCCCGGCCCGACCGATGACGGGCTTGTCACCTCCGACATGGAGACCCTGCTCGCGGCCATCCCCTCCACCGGGCAGATCGCCCAGATCTCGGTCCGCCAGAACAAGGTGCAGGCGCTGATCAATACCGGGCTGGAAGATGTCCGGGGAACGAAAATGGGAGTCGTCAATGCGATTTGTCACTGAAACCCTCCGCAACGCCCTGGTTGGCGCAGCCCTCCTGGCCGCCGGGTCGCTTCCGAGCCATGCGGAGGACGCAGCCCCCTCCTTTTTCTTCACGCTCACCAGCGGTGAGGTGAACGAGGCCGGCGCGGCGCTGCACCTGGCCCGGACCTTCCGCGGCAAGGGGCGCTCGGTGCATGTGCTTGTTATCGGAGAGGCGCTCAAATTCGCCACCAGGGGCGTGGAGACCGCGCCCTTTGCCGGCTATGGCAAGACCCCGCAGGAGATGCTCGGCATGGTCATCGAGGACGGTGTGACCGTCTCGATCTGCCAGATGTGCCTGTCGGTCCAGTCTGTCGAGGAAGGCCAGCTCATCGACGGTGTGGCCATCGTCAACGGTTACGACGTGCTCGACGCCATCGAGCAATCCGAAAAGCAACTCAGTTTCTGAAACCCACCCTCGGGAGGTAACCCCATGAAAACCCTCGCTCTCGCGGCGTCCCTCGTCGCATGCCTCGCCACACCCGGTCTCGCCGCCGATGTCGAGCATGGCGCGCTGACCATTTCCGGCGCTTTCGCCCGCGCCTCGGCCGGCATGGCCAAGGCTGGCGGCGGCTTCATGACCATCGCCAATATCGGCTGTGCGGACACGCTCATCGGCGCCTCCGCGGATGTCTCCGAGCGCACCGAATTGCACACCCATATCAAGGATGGCGAGGTGATGCGCATGCGCAAGGTCGAGACAATCGACGTGCCGCGCGAAGGCACGCTGGAGCTGAAACCCGGCAGCTACCACGTCATGTTCATCAACCTGCACGCGCCGCTGAAGGAGGGTCAGGTGATCCCCGTCGAGCTGGAATTCCGCAAGGCCGGCAAGGTGAGCATCGATGTCGAGGTCGGCTCGGTCGGCGCAAAGGCCCCGGCGAAACATATGACCCATTGAACGCCATGACCTTTCTGAAACCCCTCTGGCCGCTGCTGGCCGCGTTCTCGCTGATGGCATCGGCCACCGCCCAGGCACAGGAGGCCCCCGCGCTTCCCCGCATTGGCGGTGATTTCGCCCTGACCACCCATCTTGGACAGGCGGCCACCCAGGCGAATTTTTCCGACAAGCCGCTGGTGATTTTCTTCGGCTACACGTTCTGCCCCGATATCTGCCCGACCACGCTTGCGGAGATGGTCGGCTGGGTTGAGGAGCTTGGCCAGGACAAGGACAAGCTCCACTACGTCTTTGTCTCGGTCGATGCCGGGCGCGATGACCAGGAAACGCTGGCCTATTATGTCGACGCGTTTTTCGACGAGCTGGTCGGCCTCTATGGCCCGCAGGACCGGATCGACGAGATTGTCAGGGCGTACCGTGTCTATGCCAAGAAGGTTGTCGATCCGGAGGAGGCGAGCGACTACACCATCGACCACACGGCCTCCGTCTACCTGATGGATCGGGACAACCGCTATGCCGGCATGATCTCCTTCGGCGAAAGCCACGATGCGGCCGTGGCAAAGCTGCGCAAGCTGATCGACGAGGCGACCTGAGACAAGCCTCGGACGATCCGTGAATATCATGTTAGACCTTGGCCGACAGCTTTCCGGCCAAGGTCGCATGTCCTGACACCTCACCCAAGCAAAGAAGGTTCGCGCAATGGGCAAAGCATTGGAGAACGTCCGAAATCTGTATCTTGAGGGGATCGCGGGCGGCAAGGCCCGCGAGGCCGTCTACAAGTACACCGGGCACCGTTACACGCAACATTCGACCGGAGTTGGCGACGGGGCCGAGGGCTTCCTCGCCTTTTTCGAACCCTTCGTGGAGCGCAACCCGAAGCGCGAGATCGAGATTGTCCGCAGCTTTCAGGACGGCGCCTGGGTGTTCTGCAATGCCTACCAGTCGCTCAATGACGGGGCGGCGCAATGGGTGACGACCGACATGTTCTATGCCGATCCCGATGGGCTTGTGCTGGAGCATTGGGACACGATCGCGCCCTATGTGGCCGAGACCGCCTCGGGCGAAAACATGGTGCGGGGTACGGTCGAGATCGACAGCTCCGTCGATACCGAGGCGAACAAGGCGCTTGTGCGCGAATACACCAAGCAGGTTCTGCAGGAGGGCAATCACGACAAGCTCGCCGAGTTCGTCGCAGAGGATCTTGTTCAGCGCGCGCCGAGCATCGGCGCCGGGCGCGAAGGGCTTGCCGACTGGTTGGCCTCCGAGGCGGCGGGACGCTACGAGATGCTGTTCAACCTGATCGGTGCGGGCGATTTCGTCGTGACCTATGGCAAGCGCCATGCAGGTGGCAAGGATATCGCCGTGTTCGATATCTACCGTGTCGCGGATGGAAAGATCGCCGAGCATTGGGACAATGCCGAGGGGATCCTGCCGCGGGATCAATGGGGCAATTCCGGCAAGTTCTGAGATGGTCTGCGAATGAAAGAAGGCCCTGCGACGAGAGATGTCGCAGGGCTTTTTGTTTGGAGACGTGCTGCCTCAGGACAGTCCCAGATAGGGATAGACGGCGTCGCTGAGCGTGTGGAAGTTGTCGGTGATGAGCGCAATGCCGAACAGGATCATCACCAGAGACCCGACCAGCCCGATGGATTTCGAATGCCGCGAGACCAGTGCGAAGAGCGGCTGCATCCTGGTGAAGAACAGTGCGGCCAGCATGAAGGGCACGGCGACGCCGGCGGCGAAGAGCCCCATCACGGCCGCGCCGGCCGACGGGCTCCCCAAGGCGCCGACATAGATGAATAGCGTTCCGATGATCGCGCCGCCAAAGCAGGACATGCAGCCGAGCGAAAAGGCGATCGACACGATAATCGCCCCCACCGGCCCGCGCGCCTTCATCTTCTCGATCAGGCCCGAGCCGGGAATGCGGCACATCATCGGCGCGCGCGCCCGGATCCCCATCCACAAGCCGAAAGCGATGACAATGAACCCTGACCCGATGGCCACGGGGCGCGAATAGACCGCAAACCAGAGCTGCGCCTCCTTGCCCATTGCACCGATCAGGGCGCCGGAGGCAGTGAACAGCAGGACATAGCCGATCACGAACCCGCCCGCGGCCCAGAAGACCTTGCGCCGCACTTCGGGAGAGATGCTGGTGGAATTGGCGGCCTCCTGTGCCGTCAGCCCCCCCAATGTGGCGAGAAAGATCACCGCCAGTTGCAGCAGGCAAGGCGTGAGCACCGCCGCAAGGAGTCCCGCTGAAAGCGAGAACAGCATCGCCGTTGTGAACGTATCGCGCGAACGCAATTCTTCGGGGATCTCCAACGGGAAGGGCCACCCGAACGCGACCGAAACCTGGTTGTCCAGCCCTTCGCCAGAGCGCAGCCACTCATGTGCGACCACCAGTTTCATCTCGTCGGCACCTTCGCCGGTGATGGGCCGCCCAGCCTCGTCGAACCGGGAGAAACTGACGATGGTCAGCCTGTGATGCTCGGCCACCTCCGGCCCTTCGGTTGTCTCGGGGAAGTAGTATTCGCCGCCGATGTCCAGATAGGCACTCGGCAGCCCCTTCGGCAGGTCTTCGGTATGCACGTCTTCCCAGATGAAGAAGACGAAATTCTGGTCCGGCCGGAATTCCTCCATGGCCGAACCGCGGCTGGAGAACTCGAAGTATTCATCCGGCGCGTAGAGCGCCTTGACCGAGGTGCCGCCGGGAACCAGCACCAGCCGGGACAGGTAGCGTGTCAGGTTGCCTTGTGCATTCACCCGGTCGCTCTTCACCGTCGATCCCGTCTCGTAGAGCATGTCGTCGCCGCTCATCGTGTAGGGAAACACGAGCCAGGAGAAGGCGATCGCGATCACGGCGATCATGCCAAGAACCGGGAGGACAATTCTGGAGAAGATCGGGGGACGAGCAGCGGGTGCTGCATCGCGGTCCGGGATGTCGGTGGGCATGGGCGGGCTCCGTCGGGTCTCAGTTCGCAGGGATGTTCTTGCGTGATCCTACCGGCAGGGCCCGCGGAGAATTTTTCCTCCGCTGCATTCATTCTTTTCCCGAGATACACAGCGGCACACAAAAAAGGGCAAGGCGCCTCCCCCAACGTCACCCAGTTGACATGAGTCAAGGCCGCCTTCGTACCGGGATGGTAGAGTCCCCGCAGGGACACCCAGCCTTGCCTGGCCGGGACAGCGAACAGGACAGCCTCAATGACTTACCGCGAGCCGCGCTCGGGGGAGGAGGGCCCTCATACCCTCTATGACGCGGGAAATATCGCCCGGGACTATCGCATGGCCAGTTGGCAGAAGTATTTCTCCCACTTCTGGGGGCCTGCCAATGTATCAGCCGTGTCAAAGACGGCCTTCGACGCCACGGTCGAAAGCCACCAGGTCGGTAATCTGCGACTGAACAAGGTTCGCTTCAAAGGGCAGGAGATCCGGCGCAAATCCGGCTATTCCGAGCTTCTCGACGGATCGTTCCACGCGCTGAATATCGTCCACAAGGGCGAAGGCACGCTGACCAAGGGGAGTACGAAGACGAATGTTCGCGCCGGGGACATGCTGTTTTCCTCCAGCCCCAAGGGGAATGTCTTTTCCGTTCCCGGCGATTTCGTCGCCACCCAGTTGATGATCCCCACCGAGGTGTTGTCCAACTATATTCCCAATACGCCGGAGGTCATCCTGTTCCACGACAGGGCCTCATCCTTCAAGATGTCGATGCTCAGCTGCATGCTGGAGCAATTGACGGCCGCAGGAGCAAGCCAGGAGGTCGATCCGGACTCCGCGCGGCTGATCGAGAAACACATCCTCGAACTGCTGGCCCTTGCCGTCGAGAAGGAGGATTGCGTCCCCGTTTCCGACGAGACCAGCGTTCGTTTCGCGCATCGCTTGAGGATCCAGAGGATCATCCAGGAGAATATCGGCAACGCAGAGCTGAGCCCGGGCCTGATTTCCGGGCTTAGCGGCTTGTCCGAAAGCTACCTGCACCGGATCTTCAACGCCTCGGGCCAATCGCTCATGCAGACGGTGCGCCAGCTTCGGCTGGAGAAGGCCAGGGATCTGCTGGCGGCGGATGCGCAGCCCAGGCTCTCGATGGGAGAGATCGCCTACCGCTGCGGCTTCGCCTCGCATTCGTCCTTCACGCGCTCGTTCCACAACCATTTCGGCGTCTCGCCAAAGGATATGCGCCGCTCCTTGTGAGGCCACCACGCAGGCGGCCGGTCAGAGAATGCCTGCCGATTTGATGTCGTCCTGCGCAAAGTCGATCAGCGTGCGGAGTTTGCGCGGAAGCGTTCGCCCTTCGAGATAGACCGCCGAGATCGGGCTTGTTTCACCGACAAAGCCCTCCAGCAATGGAACCAGCCTCCCCGCCTCGATCGCGTCGCACAGGGCGAATTTCGGGCTGTAGGTGATGCCTTGACCGGCGGCCGCGAGTTCGCAGGCCGCCCGGGCCGAGTTCACCCTGAGATTTCCGGAAACCGTGACGGCCGTTTCCTCCCCGTCCCGGCCAAAGACCCACCGTGTCGGTGACCGGCGGTTGGTATCGAGGATACAGACATGGCCAGCGAGGTCCGCAGGTCTCTCCGGACGGCCGTGTTTGGCGAGGTACTCCGGGCTGGCTGCTACATGGATCTGGAAACTGCCGAGCCTGCGCGCCTTGACAGAGAGCGTCTCTGTCCTGCCGATGCGGAAGGCGAGGTCGATCCCCTCGGTGGCGAGGTCGGAGAAGCTGTCGGTCACGCGCAGGTCGATTGTCAGGGCTGGGTGACGCGCGGCGAAGCGGCCGAGCATTCCGTTCACATAGGTCTCTCCGAAGGTCACGGGCGCAGAGACGCGAATGGTTCCGGTGAAACCACGGCTGTCCTCGGTCACCCCGGCCAGCATGTCGTCCAACTCGTCCATCAGGGCCGGGGCCCGCGCCATTAGGTCCTCACCCGCCGCGGTCAGACCGACCTTGCGCGTCGTGCGCTGGAACAGCCGCACACCGAGATGCGCCTCCAGCGCACCGACATATTTCGAGGTCAGACGGTTGGAGATCCCCAACTGTTCCGCAGCTGCGGTAAAGGAGCCGGTCTGGGCGGTGGCGACGAAAGCTTTCAAACCATCGACAAGGTCCATTGGGGTACGCCTTTATTTGGAACGTAATGTGGGCAGTCATTCAATAAAGACGCCATTTTGTTGAAGTCCTGCAAGGCCTAACGTCTCCTCAGACGCAAAATCCAACCCCGCCGCAGTCGCGGTCGGGCAGCCGAAACAGGAACCAATCCAATGATCGATCAGACCACCGCCCCCTACGCCGCGCTTGCCCTGCGCATTGCCACCGGCACCGCCTTTCTCGCCCACGGGCTGCTCAAGCTGCTGGTCTTCACACTCCCCGGCACGATCAGCTTCTTCGAAAGCCTCGGCCTGCCCGGCATCTTCGCCTACCTGACCATCCTCGCCGAGATTGGCGGGGGCACCGCGCTGATCCTCGGTATCGCCACCCGGCTCGTCTCGCTGGCCGTCCTGCCAGTGCTGCTTGGCGCGGTCTGGGCCCATTCCGGCGCCGGCTGGCTCTTCTCCAATGAAGGCGGCGGCTGGGAATTCCCGCTTTTCTGGGCCGCTGCCCAGGCCTCGCTTGCCCTGCTCGGCAATGGCGCCTTTGCGCTGAAACTGCCGGTCGTCGACCGCGCTCTCGGCCAGTTCGCCTGATCAATCGGCGCCGTCTTCGGGCGGCGCCACCTCCAAAGGAGCTTTCCGATGAGCGTTTCCCAATCCCTGCAATCCCTGCGCGATCGCCTGCGGGCGTCCGACCGGATGCCCGTCGTTTTCCTCGGCCATGGCAACCCGATGAACGCCATCGAAGACAGTGTCTATGCCCGCAGCTGGTCCGATCTCGGCCGAACCCTGCCGCGCCCGCAGGCGATCCTCGTCGTCTCCGCGCATTGGATGACCCGCGGCACGACGCTGGTCGATGTGTCAGCTATGCCCCGCATCATTCACGATTTCTACGGCTTCCCGCAGCAGCTCTTCGATCAGGATTACACCGCGATGGGCAATCCGGCGCTTGCGCGCGACGTGGTGGCCCTGCTGTCCAGCCACCATGCGCAGGAGGACGAGACCTGGGGCCTGGATCACGGCGCCTGGACAGTGCTGAAGCATCTCTACCCGGATGCCGATGTGCCGGTCTTCCAACTTTCCATCGACATGAGCCGGGATTTCGACTGGCACCTCGATATCGGCAAGACGCTGTCAGAGCTGCGCGACCGGGGCGTGCTGATCCTCGGGTCCGGCAATATCGTGCATAATCTCGGCGCGCTCAGCCGGAGCAAGACGCCACCCGAATTTGCGCTGGAGTTCGATACACGCTTCGCCGACCGACTGACCGACCGCGATTTCGCAGCGCTGGCCGATCGCAAGGGCATGGGCAGCCTGCTGCACCAGGCACATCCGTCTGTCGACCACTACCTGCCGGCCCTGACCATTGCCGGCGCCTCTGACGAACGCGACAGGCTGGCCTTCATGACGAACGGTTTCGACCTCGGGTCTGTTTCCATGCGCTCCTTCGTCTTCCACACCTGAGAAAGGACACCCTATGCTTGTGAACGGCAAATGGGCCGATGCCTGGCACCCGGTCCAGAACGCGGATGAAATGGGCCGGTTCGTCCGGCAGGTCTCCGGCTTTCGCAACTGGGTCACGCCCGATGGCCGCCCCGGCCCAACCGGTGAAGGCGGCTTCGCGGCGGAGGCCGGGCGCTACCGCCTCTATGTCGCGCTGATCTGCCCATGGGCCTCGCGCACACTGATCGCACGCAAGCTCAAGGGGCTGGAAGAGATCCTCCCGGTCACCGTGCTGAACCCGGTCATGACGCAAGAAGGCTGGGCCTTCGGGGGCTATCCTGGTGCCGAAGACGACCCGCTCTTCGGCGCTGGCCATCTGCATGAGATCTACACCCACGCAGATCCGGACTATACCGGGCGCGCCACGGTGCCGGTCCTCTGGGACACGAAATGCAACGTGATGGTGAACAACGAAAGCGCCGATATCCTGCGAATGCTGGATACGGCTTTCGAAGGGATCGCTCCCTCCTATATCCGACTGCATCCCGAAAACCTCGCGCCCGGGATCGACGCGCTGAACAAGCGCCTCTACGAGGAGCTCAACAATGGCGTCTACCGCGCCGGTTTTGCCACCACGCAAGAGGCCTATGAAGAGGCCGTGGACGGTGTCTTCGCCATGCTCGACGAATTGGAGGCGCGTTTGACCGGCGACTATCTGGTCGGCGACCGCCTCACGGAAACCGATATCCGCGCCTTCGTGACCCTGATCCGCTTTGACGCCGCCTATCACGGCCTCTTCAAGACCAACCGCCGCCAGATCGCCGACTATCCTCGGCTTTCGGCCTATATGGAGCGCATCCTGCGCCTGCCGGGCGTGGCCGATACCGTGAACCTGGACCACATCACCCGTGGCTACTACGCCATCAAGGCGCTGAACCCGAGCGGCATTCGCCCCACCGGCCCGGCACATGTCGAACGGCTGCTGGCGTCGGCCTGAAGAGGCTTGCCTCGGAAACGGAGCCGTGCATCGTGACTCCGAGTGTTTTTGACCCCGACCCGTCTTTCAAACCAGCCATCCAAGAAAAGGGATAGCCAGATGAGCCAGACCCCTCCGATCATTTCCGCCAAGTTTCCCAAGAAGGTCGAGCTTGAAGCGGGCAAGGAGTATTACTGGTGCCGCTGTGGCATGTCGAAGAACCAGCCCTTCTGTGACGGCTCTCACGCGGGGACCGGCCTCGCACCGATGAAGTTCACCGCCGAAAAAGACGGCGCCGCCGCGCTCTGCCAGTGCAAGGCCAGTGCCAACGCACCCTTCTGTGACGGCACCCATGCGAGTCTTGGCGATTTCGAAGCGGGCGACTCGGCGCCGGAACCGAAATCGGACGTGCCGGCGGCCGTTGCCACGCCGGAGGAGCCGACCGTCGCCCGCATCCATGAACTGGCCCGCGATGGGTTGTCGAAACTCGGCCACCATGGCGAGATGGGCGCGATGGGCGTGCCGCGCAAGGACCTGCCGCATTGGGACGACATCCAGATCCTGCCCGCGCAGATGGCGCGCAAGCCGCTGCTTGATGACGTGCAAGTTGCCACGTCTGTCACCATCGGCCCGCGTGCCGCAAATCCGCTGCAGCTCGACATCCCGCTCTTTGTCTCCGACATGAGCTTTGGTGCGCTGTCGGAGGAGGCCAAGACCGCCCTCGCCCGTGGGGCCGAGTTGGCCGGAACCGGCATCTGCTCGGGCGAAGGTGGGATGCTGGCCGAGGAGCAGGCGGAGAACTCGCGGTATTTCTATGAACTGGCATCCGCGAGGTTCGGCTGGAAGCCAGAGCTGGTGGCCCGCGTGCAGGCCTTTCACTTCAAGGGTGGCCAGGGCGCCAAGACCGGCACCGGCGGCCACCTCCCCGGTGACAAAGTGCAGGGCAAGATCGCCGAGGTGCGCGGGCTTGAACCAGGGCAGAGCGCCATTTCCCCCGCGACCTTTCCGGACCTGGACACCCCTGCCGACTTTCGGAAGGTCGCCGACGAGGTGCGCGAGATCTCCGGCGGCATCCCTGTCGGCTTCAAGCTTTCGGCCAACCATATCGAGGAGGATATCGACTTCGCGCTGGAGGTCGGGGCCGATTACATCATCCTGGATGGCCGTGGTGGCGGCACGGGGGCGGCGCCGCTGATTTTCCGCGACCATATCTCGGTGCCAACCATCCCGGCACTGGCGCGGGCCCGCAGGCACCTGGATGCAAGGACAGGTCGCGAGGTGACGCTTGTTATCACTGGCGGGCTGCGCGTGGCGGAGGATTTCGCGAAGGCAATGGCGCTCGGCGCGGATGCCGTCGCGGTGTCCAACTCCGCCATGCAGGCCGTCGGGTGTATCGCCGCGCGCATGTGCAACTCCAACAACTGCCCGGTCGGTATCGCGACCCAGAAGCCGGAGCTGCGCAAACGGCTCGATGTCCAGACCGGGGCGGAGAGGCTCGCCCGCTACTTCGGGGCCAGTGTCGAACTCATCCAGGTCCTCGCCCGTGCTTGCGGCCATTCCAGCCTTTCGGATTTCCACCACGACGACATCACCACCTGGAAACGCGATATGGCGGAGCTGAGCGGGGTGAAGTTCGCCGGGCTGGGCGCTTGATAAGACGGCAAAAGGCCCCTTTTGGGGCCTATCACCAATATAGGGCGCGCTTTTACTGCGCGCCCTGCGATCCGTCGGTTCAGACCGCTACGGGCGCGGCGTCTGTTTCCATCTCCGTCTGGGTCACGCGGAAATGGTAGTAGGTGACGAGGTACATCATCGAGGTCATGATCCAGGCCATTCCGCCGATCTCGAACGGGTCTCCGTTCAGGATGTGGATCGAGGAGGCACCGGTCGCCGCCATCAGTGCCTCGAACTCTTCCGCATTTTTCTGGATGTACGACAGGTTGGGCTCGTTGCGTAAATACTTGTCGTAAAATTTCGAATGCGCCAACCGCCCCGCGCGGCCGAGTCTACGCAGCGTGTGCTTTCCATTTTGCTATCGGTCTTCCGTGACGGGCAGGCCAATGGTAAGGCTTGCTCCGTTGGCAGATGAGTTGACTATCAGGACGCCGCCGTGCCGCTCCGCGACCGACGAGGCGATTGCGAGGCCCAGTCCGCTTCCGTCAGATGGTTCAACCTGTGAAAAGCGGCTGAACGCGATCTTGGACACCTCCGGGGACAATCCGCGCCCATCGTCATCCACGGTAACATGCGCCATATCCCCAACCCTTTCGGTTCGAACCACGATAAGCGACAACGCTTTCCCGCCATGTTTCAAGGCATTGCCGATCAGGTTCTTCAGCGCCTCCGCAACGAAAAAGCATCTGAGCGCCGCTGCTTCTCCAAACCGGATGAAGTGGGTGGCTCCTGCTCCACCGGCACCAGAACGATTGCGAAGGCAGATACAGTAGAGAGGCCGGTTTTCTTTGTCTTGTTCCTTTGAGCGTTGTGACCATTGCGGAAGCGGAAAGATCCACCCTTTCAAAGGCAAGTTAGAGATGCGCCATTGATCCAGGTATCCGCTCATTGCGGAAGTCACTGTTCCCAAAAACAGAACCGTCCTTGACTGTCTGGCGAACGCCATGCCCCCAACCGCGCGAGGCCGACCCGAGAAGGGCCGGCCTGCTGTGTCACGACATATCGGTGGATCCGCGCTTCTCCGGCTCAGGAAACGGGCCGGCTCCTGCGCGCCGAAAGGCCGGCCTTGAGCTTGCGCCAGAGACGCATGGCCTGGATGCCCTTGCGCAACGCCCAACCGGGGATCTTCGGCAACCAGGCAGTGACGGCGCTCTGATAGGCCGGGCGTTTCTGCTGGTTCGTCGCCCAGGCAACGATGCCGGGCCAGGGGCTGAAATCGAAACCGAGCATGCCAAGCAGCACGTATTGTGGCACCCAGGCGATGTCGGCGATGCTCTGCTCGTTTCCCACGAGAAAGCTGTGATCCTTGAGCCGGGCTTCCATACGGTCGAACACATCGACCAGCATCTGGCGCGCGGTTTCGATCTCCTGCACCGTGAAGCCGTCGAGCGACTTTTCGTGGAACGCGACCAGTGACTTGTCCGGCTGGATATCGCCGTAGCGATCCATGTCCGACCGCTTCTTCGAGGCCCCACCGGTGGTGCCATAGACCCAGGTCTTTATGGCCTTCATGTGCAACGACGCCGCAAGGTCGAGCCATTCCCACGCCTCGGCTGCAAGCGCCGGGTCGGAGGAGGTGAGCGCGGGCTCGGAGAAGTTTTCTTCCAGATAGCGCAGGATATCGTTGGACTCGGTCACCGGCACGCCATCATGCACGATCGCAGGCACCAGCCCCTTGGGGTTGATCGCCAGGTACCAGGGTTCGAGGTTCTCCTGGTGGCCGAGATCGACCTCGTGTGAGGTCCATTCGAGCCCTTTTTCCTCCAGCGCCAACCGAACCCGCATGGCGCAGTTCGACATGCCGGCGTGATAAAGATGCAAGCCCTTGAGCGAGGTTATGTCAGGATTGTCAGTGTGAAGGATCGGCATCGGGAGGGTCCTGTTCTGTGTCTTGTCGCGACAATGTCGAAAATGGCGAGGGGAGCGGTTCGTGTGCGCCGGGCCCCCGGCGCGCGACGATGTCAGCCGGCGGTGACCTGCCACTCCTCCAGGATCCGTGTTCCGGCCTGTGTGAAGAGTTGGTGGATCGGGCAGTAGTCATGAACGGCCTGCTTGAGCAGTGCCAATTGCGCATCGTCCACGCTGCCGGTCACGCGCAGCGACAGGGTGATCTCCTGGAAGGGCACGGCGACAGCTTCCTTGAACATCACGCCGCGAAGGTCGAATTTCGCGACCGCATCCGCATCGACGGACGCAACGGCGATCTCGTGTTTCACTGCGGCGACCCGCAGGACCATGCTGACGCAGGCCGCGAGCGCAGCAAGTACCAACTCGGTCGGGCTCGGGCCCTGGTCGGTGCCACCGGCCTGCTTCGGCTCGTCAATAACGAATGCGTGGTCTCGCAGAGTGGCATCGACACGCATCCCGTCGGAAAGCGCTGCCTGTACCTGCATTTTCGTCGTCGGGATCGGGGTGGTCATCTCTTTATCCTCGTTTGGTCTTTTCGGTTCGCGTTGCGGGGTCAATCGACCTGCGCGCCGTTCACGTAGAGGCCGGTTTCAATCGGCGTTTCGTTGTCGAAGGCTTCGCCGGCAAAGCAAGCTCTCAGGGAGACGTTGAAATACTGCTCCAGCGCCTCCTGCGGCTCGGTGCTGTTCACCACGACCCGCGTCTGCACGTCATCGGTGAAACCCGCCATGTCGACGGTCATGAAGCCGTCCTGCCGGTAGGAGAAAAGATGCTCGACCCGGAAATCCGCGATATCGAGCTGCAGCGCCATAGGAACGCCGGTCAGTTGCGACATCAGGCAGAGCGAGGTGCCGGCGGTCAGGTAGTCGAGCGAAGTCGGCGCAACATCCGTGCGCCCCACACCATAGCTGTCATCCGCAAAGAGCTCCCAACCGGTATAGCCCTGCTGCAAGGCCCGGGCGTTGATCCGCTGGAGATATGGGTGATCGGTATCACCGGCAGAGTCCACGATGGCCACGACCGAAAACGCGATGGCATCCGTGGAGCCGGTAAACCCGTCCATCGGCAGGTCTTCCCCCAAGTCGAAGCTCTCCGGTGCCGGAAACGGGATTTTCCGCGACAGCGTCGCGCCGTTGTCGAGCGAGACAGGGTCGGAGACAGCTCCGGGCGTCGCCCCCCGCGCGCCCCAATGCGCGCCGTTCACGGCGAGGGCAACGTCGATCTCGGTGTCGCCGCCAATGCCCTCGCCAGCGGTCCAGCCACGCAGCGCCATTGCCTTCACCGTTTCGAGGTCTTCGACCGGCGCGTCGCTGTCAATCAGGATGTTGGCGACAACCTTGTCCGTGAAGCCGGCCCAGTCGGCGGTGAAGGGCGCGTCGTAGCGGTAGAACACCTCGACCTCGACCTTAATGTCATCGACCGGGAGCCCCGTCACCTCAACGGCGCGTTGCAGGCTGGTGTAGAGGTTGGAGGCAATGCCCGAGGTCAGGTAGGTCAGCGGGTTGGGAGCGGTCTGCTCATGCGCTGCGCCGCCTTCGTCGCTGGCAAGCTGCCAGGAGCTGAAACCCGTCGCGCCGACCGGCTGCACGCTGCTGTATTTCAGCATCGGGTTGCCGGGGGTCAGGATCCGTTCGGACACCGACAGGATGTTTTCGGTGATCGCGCCATCGCGTGGGGCGGCGACAAGCGGGTCGAGCGCAGTTGCAACCGGGGTGCCTTCAAGGCGCGCGACCACCGCGTGCTCAACCGGGGCGGTCTCGGCGGCCAGGGCCAGGGTGGCAAAAGCAATCGACGCGGAGGTCATCAGAAAAAGGGTACGGGTGTTCATGGGAGACTCCTTGGGATCTGGGGTATTTGGCGACCGTCCTTGCGGCCGCCAGAGCTTAGCGGGTTGCTGTCGGGGCCTCGGCTGTGTGCCAGGTGATTTCGGGGTTCTCGCGGAAGGCGAACCGTTCCAGGTGACTGCCAACGACCTCGGCAGCCTTTTCCAGATCGGCCCGGTCATCAGCCGCGACCGTCAACTCCAACGCTCCAGCATCGGCCTTCAGCGAACATTGCCCGAAGGGGAACTCGATCCGGCCCGTGGCGCCGTCGGTCTTCGCGGGAACCTTGCGGCCGAAATGCTGGCACAGCGAGGCGATATACTGGCTGGCCTTCTCGGTCCGGAACACTGCTCGGCTCTCCATCTCACCGCTCCTTGTCGTTTCGAAGACAAACCTATGCGAGAATTATTGTTTTAATAATTGACGCATATCTGAAGTCATAGTTCCGGCAGACCGAACAATGATCGACCATCTCGATCACCTTGCCGTCATTGCATGGGTCGTGGTTCTTTTCGGGTGACCGCCAGGCAGATCGGCATTCCCCCGTCCCGCGTGCGCGAAACCGTCTCCGATCTCGAAGCCTGTCCTGGTGTCACACGTCTCGACCGGACCGCACGGAAGATCGCCCGGACAAACGAGGCTGGGGTTGTTTATGCTCGGAGGGTCGAGTGGATGCGCAAGCGCGGGGACATGGAGTGTTCCGTTGCGACGGGCAAGGACCAAGCAACCTTGCGACCGAACCCCGAGACGCCACTGCATCCGCAAGCAGGCATCGACTTTGGCCTTCTCCCCCCGACGAAGCCACGCCTATGCCCGCTCGGGCATGGACCTCATGGCGAGACGGGACAGACAGGCCAGAACGAGCGCCCCGGTGACCATGGGGATGGCCGTTCCATTGAAAGCCTGTCCGATGGGAATTGCGATCAGGACAGCAACGATCGTCCCGATGGCGCCCATGGCCGAGGAGGCAAGTCCTGCGAGATGGCCGAGGGGCTCCATGGCCAGAGCCGTCGAGTTCCCCATGATCAGGCCGTTCTGGAAGAACACCCCGAGCGAGAAGACGAGGAAGACGACGAACGAGGCATTGGACAACAGCGCGCCGCTCCAGAGCAGCAGGAGGCTGACGGAAGACAGGCAGATCTGCCCGATCAGGACCGAGCGAATGATGAAGCGCATGCCGAGCTTGTTCACGTAGGCCGCGTTGAGCACGCCGGAGGAACCGGCAAGGATGGCGATGCCGGCAAACCAGAAGTGGAAATACTCTCCGCGTCCATAGGTTATGTCGAAGATCTGCTGCACCGAGGAGAGCATGGCGAAGAGCGTGCCAAGGGCCAGTGACTGCACCGTGATGGCGATGAGGACGACCCGCATCGAAAGGATCTTGCGCGTGTTCTTCCAGAGCGATTTCGGCCGAAGCGGGGTGCGGCGCGTTTCGGGCAAGGTTTCGGACTGGCGGATCCAGAGCCACAGGGCGCCCGTGCTGGCCACGAGAACGAAGGTGATGAAGATCGCCCGCCAGCCTGCCAGCGCGATGACCTGTGCGCCGAAGGTCGGCGCAATGGCCGGGAATATGGCGAAGATCATCATGATCAGCGAGCCGATCTGGGCCATTTGCCGGCCGGAATAAAGGTCGCGCATCATGGCCATGGAAACCGTCCGGGGTGCGGCGGCGCCAAGCCCCTGGAGGATCCGCCCCGCCAGAAGCACGTCAAGACTGTCCGCTTGCCAGCAGACCGCCGCCCCGGCGATGTAGAGGGCCGTTCCGCCGAGGATGACCGGCTTGCGCCCCCAGGCATCCGAGATCGGCCCGGCGAAGATCGTTCCGATCCCCATACCGAGCAGGAAGAAGGTGACCATCAGCTGCACCCGGTTGGGCGCGCCGGGGGAGAGCGTGCCGGCGATCTCCGGAAAGGCGGGCAGCATGGCGTCGGTCGAGAAGGCAACGATGGCCATGAGCAGCGCCATCATGGCGACGAATTCCGGCTTGGAGAGGCGAGTGCCGCTCGGCTGGGCGGGACTCCCCGGGACAGTTTCCTCGGTCATTCGGCGGCTTTCTCGATGATCTGCGCCAGCTTTTCGGCGAAGTGAAAATGGAAGGTGGGTTCGGCGTAGAGCAAGAACGGCTCGAAGGCATCACCTGTGATCCGGCGGTTCAGGCGGCCAGGCTGGCCGCCTCCATCTCCGTCTGGGTTGCGCGGAAATGGTAGAAGGTGACCAGGTACATCATCGGGGTCATGATCCAGGCCATGCCGCCGATCTCGATCGGGTCACCATTGAGGATGTGGATGGAGGAGGCGCCGGTCAACACCACGCACAGGCCCACGGAGCCGAGCAGTGCCCAGCGTTTGAGATAGAGCGATATCGCGCCCGAGAGCTCCGCCATGCCGAGGAAGGACATGAACCAGATCGGCAACCCGTAGCCATCGAAGGCAAAGATCATCATCCAGAACTGCGTCGCCTTGTTGTAGCCGGCAAAACAGAAACCCGCCGTCAGGATCAGGGTCAGCAGAAGCAGCATGTGATTGGCCGCAAAGCGCGATGCGCAGGTGTAATCGAGGATGTTTTTCATCTGTCCTGCCCTCATTCCTCAAAGCCGGCGGAGACGGAGATCACCTCGTCGCCGATGTAATAATGCACGTGGCGTTTGCCCTCGATGGGCTCGACGAAGTCCATGAAGGCTTCCATCATCGCGCCGACGCTGATCAGGTCGCCCGCTTTCAGGCTCTCGCCCCGGCGTTTCATATGTTCGACCGTCTCCACCGCGGTGATGAGCCAGTGAACATTTTCCTCGTTGGTGTGATAGATCGAGCGCTCGGTGCCGTCGGGATTGGCCGAGACCACGGTCATGTTGCGCAGGGTCTCCAGCAGGTCCGGGTCGGACTGGTCGAAGGGAAAGTACTCGCCCATCACGCCGGTGCGCGCGCCGAGGTTCAGCGCCTGCATGTGGAAGGAGGCAACCGCTGAATCCGGCAGCTCATCCGGGTCTCCCAGCATCGCCGGCAGCTCGATGAAGGCATAGACGCCGTCGAGATGCTTGATCACCTCTTCGACGTTGGTCGCCTCCATTATGCCGGCATCGGCGACCTTCATGAGCATGTCCGGCTCGTAGTTGAAGGTCTGGCCGTCGAGCTTCACCACGTCCCCGTTCTGATGGAACGGCGCGCCATAGAAGACGCCGAACATGCTGTCGGGAATGCCGACCATTTCCTGCAGTTCGGGGTCGTGCAGGCCGATCTTGTAGCCCTGGCGCGGGTATTTCTCCGCCATCAGCGCCTCGAACGCTTCCGCGTAGTGCTGGCTGTTCGACAGGTCGGCATCGTTGCGGAAATACATGTCGTAGCATTTCGAATGCGCCAACCGCCCGTTGCTGTCCCAGGCCACGAAGGCGTCGGCAGCGAAATTGTCTATGGAGCATTCGTCATGGCTGGCCCAGACCATTGTCTTGACGGTTGCAGCTCCCATTAGAAGCGCAACGAACGCGATGCCCGGCACGAGTTTCTGCGGCGTCAGCTCCGCTTTCACGACGGTCATGAAATCCGGTTTCATCTGTCCTCTCTCGGGTACGACGGTGATGCCGTCCGCGGGCAATAGACAGCAGGACAGATTGGATGATAACCCAGAATGGTCTGACTTCATCGTTCAGAAAACCGACAGTATCGGAGCGCCTATGCTGGAGAATACACGCAGCCTCGCCGTCTTTGCCGTGGTCGCTGAAACCGGCTCCTTTCGCGGCGCGGCCAAGCGGCTCGGGTTTTCGCCCGCCGCGGTCTCGGGCCATGTCTCGCAACTGGAGGAACGCTACGGCGTGGCGCTGCTCTATCGCTCCACGCGCAAGCTGACCTTGACCGAAACAGGTCGCAAGATCGCGGGCGAAGGGCGCAGCATTCTCGACGCCGAAATCTCGGCGCGCGACATCATCGAGGAACACACGCGGACCCCGAGCGGGAAACTCAAGGTCCAGGCCCCGAGCTGGCTGCAGAACGGAGCCTTTGTCGACGAAATCGCGCGTTTCTCGGCGCAATATCCAGAAATCACCATCAACCTGAGCTTCTCCGATCTCAACACGGATCTGATCGGAGAGGGGATCGACCTCGCCCTGCGCGTCGGTCCGGTGGAAGATTCCGCCCTGAAATGCCGCCATGTGGTCCAGATCCGCGAGGCGCTGGTCGCCAGCCCCGCCTATCTGAACGCGAGCTCGCTACTCGAGTCGCCAGAGGATCTCGACAAACATTGGTTTGTCGGCTTCCCGGCAATGCAGCGCAGCCCGGTCTTTGTCTCGCAGGTCTCCGACGTGGAGAGTTATCAGAAAGCAACAGTCCGCTCCCGCTTCTCCGTCGAGACCCGTCATTTTGCCTACCAGTTTGCTCTGCGGGGCATGGGACTTGCGATCCTGCCGGACTTCCTGACCCATCACCACGTTGCACGAGGTGAACTGGTCGAACCGCTTTCCAAATGGCAGCTTCCGTCCAAGGAACTGCTGGCGATCTGGCCCGCCAACGCCGGGAAGCATTCCCCATCGTTGGCCTTGGTGAATTTCCTGATCAGCAGCCTGGTCGAAACCGCCAAATTCGATGAGATAACCCGGCTTCGTTTGTGACCAAGGTCACGCCGGCCCGCTGCGAGGTTTTTAATGGGGTGAAAGGTGCAGGTAGCAACCGGGGTCCAACCAACGACTGCTTTGTAGACTTGGGCAGATCGTTTTTGCGGTCGCAGAGAAAGCCTGCTTCCCGCCCTCCCTGCACATTTCTGCGCCGCGGCGTCGGCAGCGTGCCGTTCGACCCAAAGACAGTCGGTTTCGGCCCAAGCCAGTCATTCATGCTTCACACGGCGAACGACAGCGATGAGTCCCATGCAGGCATTTTGCGAGCGCAGCATTGGTCGACAAGGGCGGTCTTCAGGCTTTCGGTGAGCGACGCTCCGATGACCGAGATGGCTACATATCTGCCGTTCAGAATTGCGGATCCCAAAATCTACTGTCGACAGCTTAGCTTCGAGTCGACGGGGCAGTGGACGACTATGCCATCTGTAGCAGCATCTCAGCAACCGCCCGCAATCCGGGTGCTTTGGAACGGTTGAGCCTGACATCCGCCCATTGTTCATCGTGCTTGTTCAGCCTTCCGGAAAGCGCTCGGGGAAAGCCCTGTTGCATCCTTGAAGGCTCGCCGGAAGCCTCTCGGATCTGAGTATCCCAACAGCTTGCCGATCTCGGCGAGGGACATGTCCGTTTCCGACAGAAGCGACCGTGCACGATCCGAGACGACCCGCGCCCGGACCTGGCGAAACGTCGTGGCCTCGTCCTTCAAGGCGCGTTGGAGGGATCGCGGTCCAATGGCAAGCAACCCGGCGACGGTGTTTTCATCCGTCAGACCGGTCGGGAACGTTATGGTCAGCATCTGAACAACGGCAGCTTCCATGGTTTGAGCCGGCGCGATGTCCATCAGGCGCCCCAATTCGCCGAGGGAGATCGTTCTCTCCGGCTGTGGTGGTCCCGGGTTGACCGCCGTGAGGTCGCTCACGCGAATGGCAATGCCCGGAACCGGGGCGCCCGCGCGGATCGTGGTGCCCAAGAGGTCTTCGAGGACCGCGAGTTCGCGGGCGTTGGTTTCCGGCACTTCGACCCAATCCGGCGTCCATTCGGAGCCCAGGAAATGGCGAACAACGTGCCCGATAACAAACAGCGCGCCTTCGTCAAGATGGTGGTGCCCGACCACGGACAGACCCTTGGAATCGCGTCCGACGACCAAGTGCGTCTCGGTCTCCCGCAGGGTGATCTCCGAGCCGGGATGCGTAAACAACAAGGCCCGCCGCCCGCGTTCCAATGCCGATGCCAAATCCGGCGCGCCCAATACGAAATGAGCATACGCGCCATAGGCCGAATACTCGTAGGCCTGCCCGATCCGTGCTCCGAGATGGCGATCGCCGATCGCACGAGCGACCGTGTCGATCAAGACGGCCTCAGACGCATAGGGGATGAAACCCGACACACCGTCGAGCATCGTGCGATCAAGCCCCGCCGACCGAAGCGCCCTGTCCACGATCAACCGCCCTGCGAACCGATCCAGCAGGTCCACAACGTGAGCGAGTTCGATGAGGTTCACCAGTTTACCATGCATGGGACCGCATTGTCGCAAAATGTCCGGTGATGCAATGCTATCCTGTCGGCAGGGTGAAGCGACGGACTGGTCCTGTTCCTCGAACAAAGTCGCAGGGAGGCCCGAAAGATGACAACCAACCGTCTTCGCGTATCACTGGCAATCGGTTGTCTGTGCTTTCCCTTGGCGACCACAGCGCAGGACGCTGCCGAGCTGGCACAAGAACTGGCGAACCCACTCGCGGCCATCAACTCCGTCCCATTCCAGCTGAACTATGACGACAATCTCGGTCTGACGAATGAAGGCAACCGGACAACGTTGAACCTGCAGCCGATCATTCCCTTTGCGCTCGACAACGGTGCCACCATCATCACGCGAACGATCATCCCCTATATCTGGCAGGAGGACGTGATCCCCGGCACCTCTCAGAGCGGCTTCGGCGACGTTCTTGCGAAGGCCTGGCATTCCCGGACCACCGAGGCGAACCTGACCTGGGGCGTTGGTCCGGTTGTCCGCTTCCCGACCTATTCCGACGTCTCGAGCGATACCTGGGCTGCCGGCATCACCGGCATTGTGCTGCAGCAGACGGGCCCGTGGACCCTTGGCATGCTGTCCAACCACCTGTGGGATCTGGAAGACGATCCGAAGGCGCCCACCAATGCCAGTTTCGTCCAGCCCTTTGTGGCCTATTCAACGGAAGGCGCGTGGACCTACTCACTCCAAAGCGAAAGCACCTATGACTGGGAAACGGAAAGCTGGTCTGTGCCCCTGAACGCCTCGGTGTCCAAGCTGGCGGTCATCGGCGACAAACCCATAAATTTCCAGGCCGGCGTCGGCAAATGGTTGGAGAGCCCCGAGGGCGGGCCGGAGGACTGGCGATTTCGCCTGCAGCTTCAGTTCGTGTTCCCGAAGGGGTGATGCGGGCAGCAGCCCGAGCATCCTACGCGTTGCCGAGTGTCAGAGTTTCACAAGAAAAGGGTGCGACGCCGCACCTTTTTTCACCCAACAGGAATGGAGATTCCACATGCCAAACAGAAAAACGGTCCTCACGGCGTCATTCGCAATGGCACTGGCGATGGGCTTTGCGATCTCCTCGCCCGCCGTGGCGAACAAACAGCTCGAGAACACAGTTGGCGGCGCGGTGGTGGGAGCAGGTGTCGGCTACCTTGTCGGTGGCAATAACGGAGCGAAAGGCGGAGCCGTTGTCGGTGCGATTTCTGGTTACAGAAAGAAAAGATGATCCTCTGATCGCCCGAATGACCTGACCCAAAACGACGAGGAATTCATAGTGATACGCCCCTTTACAAACCTTGCCGCCGCGACAGCGTGCCTGTTCGCCCTTGGCGGTCTTGCGCAAGCCGACGAGATCATGGACCAGACTTTCGCCGAGGCCCAACCGTACATGCACCACAGCTGTGGAAGCATTCTCGACACCTATGGCGATGACGAGGACAAGGTTGCGGAGATCGTGCGCCTGATGGCGATGGTTTCCCTCTACAATCGCCAGATCGACGTCCTGGCAGAGGTTCCCGGCGAACAGGACCGTGCAAGCCTCAAGGACGAATTCGTCGAAGAACTGGAAGACGCCTGTGATGATGATCCGGGCAGGCTGTTGTCCGGCGCTGTCGATATTGCAGTCAAGGAAACGTTCGAAGCATTTGAATGACCTGAAGCGCCACTTCCAGAAACTGCCAGAAAGGGAGCAAGAAATGAAAAAAACCACCCATGGCCGGATTGCGCCATTTGCGTTCGCCCTGACCGGGGCGGCATTCCTTGGGGAGGCGGGCGCCGACGCGCAGAACGCGGGCGCCACTCTTGAGGCCCTGGTAGAGGCCCGGGAAATCCCGGTGATGATCGGCAACTTCACCCGCGCCGCGACCGATATCGAACTGGCCAAGTACGTTTCTCTCGCCGGTGGCGTGAACCGTTTCTTCCACTTCCGCGAGCCGGGGGACGTGGAAAACCAGCCGACCATCCGCATGAATTTCGACACGCTCTACAGCACCGCAGTTGTCGATATCAGCGAGGGCGCGAAGCTGACACTGCCCGAGGTGGGCGAACGCTACATGTCCGCGATGATCGTCAACCAGGACCACTATATCAACGATGTGTTCCATGGCGGGGGCAGCTACACGCTCGACACAGAGAGTTTTGATACGCCCTATGTCATTGTTTTCATGCGCACGCTTGTGGATGCGAGCGATCCCAAAGACGTCGAGGCCGTGCATGCGATTCAGGATCAGATGACGATTGAAGCCGCGTCGTCGCAGCCATTCATCCTGCCGGATTATGACGAGGAGAGCTATGAAGCGTTGGTCGCGGGGCTGAACGCGCTGCTGCCATTCCTGGCCGATAGCTCCGGCGCCTTTGGTTCGAAGGACGAGGTCGATCCGATCAACCACCTGCTCAACACCGCGATCGGCTGGGGCGGCTTGCCCGAACGCGAGGCGTTCTATGATGGCGCCGATCCGGGGTTGCCCGTGGGCGAATTCAAGATCGAAATTCCCGCGGATGTGCCGGTGGAAGCGTTCTGGTCGGTCAGCCTGTACAACAAAAACGGCTTCTTCGAGAAGAATGACCGCAACGCCTACAACGTGAATTCGGTCATGGGGACGTCAAACGACGACGGTTCGATGACGATCCATCTTGGCGGTTGCGACGACGACCGTGTGAACTGCCTGCCGCTGGTGGAGGGGTGGAACTACATCGTGCGGATGTACCGGCCCGAGCAACAGGTCATCGATGGCAGCTGGACCTTCCCCACCGTTATTCCTGCCAATTGAAGGAAATGAACATGAAAACCAAGCTACTGCTGACAGTTGCGCTCTGCGCACCGACACTGGCCGTTGCTGAAAGCGTAACGGTCGAAACCTTCGTCCGCGCGGAATCCGACTACAACATCCGGGCAAACATGGAGGCCTTCGGCTATGGGCTGGGGGAGCTGCATCATTTGCGCGACCCAATTGCGCCGGACAACCAGCCGACAATTCGCATGAACCAGGACACGCTGTATTCCGGCTTGGTGCTGGACCTCTCTGAGCCGGCCGAGATCACCTTGCCTGAAATCGACGGCCGCTATCAGTCCATGCATGTGGTCAGTCAGGATCACTATATGTTCGCCGAGGCCAAGCCCGGAACCTACACGCTGACCGAGGAAGAGGTGGGGACCCGATTTGCCTCTGTCAGCTTCCGCACATTCGTTGATGTCTCGAACCCGGACGACATTGAAAAGGCACACGCCGCGCAAGACGCCATCGAGGTCAGTGGCGGTGGCGAAGGTCCGTTCGAGACGCCCGACTGGGACCTCAAGGCTCTGACCGTGGCCCGCCAAGCCCTGAGCGACGTCGCTGTGCTTGGTTTCAATGCGGATTTCGCCTTTGGCAGCAAGGATGAGGTGCGCCCAATCGACCACCTTGTCGGCGCCGCGGCGGGCTGGGGCGGGTTGCCGCGCACCGCTGCCTCTTATGTCGTGGATAGCGTGGCCGCCAATGATGGCGAGGTTGCGCATGCCGTGACGATCAAGGACGTGCCGGTGGATGCGTTCTGGTCCGTCACCGTCTACAATGCCGATGGCTACCTGGAACCGAACGATCTTGGCGTGAACAGCTACAACGATGTCAGCGCCAAGCCGAATGATGACGGGTCCTACACACTGCATTTCGGCAGCTGCGAGGATGGCCGGATCAACTGCATCCCGATCTCGCCCGGCTGGAACCATTCCATCCGCCTCTATGAGCCGCGCGCGGAAATCCTCGACGGCAGTTGGACCTTTCCGGAGATCGAACAGGTCAACTGAACCCGGTCGATCCGCGGCGCGCCCCAAGCTTAGAGTGGGACCACGCAGACGGTCGCACTTCCGGTTTGGCTCTGTCATGGCCGGTCGATAAAGCCCAATGAATGGCCGCTGAGGGTGGGACGTTGCTGTGCGGCGAAAGAAACTGAACGACCGATTTTTCCGCACTGTGGACCTACTCGATGGTAGCAGCGAATGTCGGCAATCCGCCCTCCCTGTAGGTTTCTGCATCAGCGAACATGGGAGGTTCTCTGTTCGGCCCAACGAGCGTGAACGGCCCAATCCGGTCATTCATGTCAGCCGCGGCGGACGGTTGGAGCGAACCCGAAATCTCGAATGCAGCCGTTCGCAGGAGCTGGTAGATTGCCGACATTGCGGACCTTCGCTGCGAGCGCAATTCTGCTAGCTTCGCGATAACGGAGTAGATCAAGAACGTCGGTTTTCCGAAACTCACGACAGCCGCACCGATCTCATGGTCCATCAGCGGAAGCAGACCTTCCCAATATGGCGGCAAGAACTCCACCGCAACGAAGCAATTCCACTTCCTGGAGCGTTTCCACGGCTGCTCTTGCGGAGATTGTTTCACGAAGACCATTGGCCCGTACAAGACCCACTGGGAACTCCAGGCGTCGGGAAAGCCGGTTCGCAGGAAGGTCGATTTCAATCCGGTCAGAACAGGCTATTCCCGCGGATTGCGGATTGAAGTCATCCAGAATTTCGATCGGCATGACGCCCATACCGATGAGGTTCGATCGGTGGATGCGTTCAAAGCTTCGGGCGACGACTGCGCGGGTCCCAAGGAGAGCCACGCCCTTGGCAGCCCAGTCCCGGCTGGACCCCATCCCGTATCGCTCGCCGGCGAGGATCACATTTGACGCGCCTTGGGCCTGCAGGTGTTCGGCGGCGACGTGAACAGGCAGGATCGTTCCGTCGTCGATCTGGGTGTGCGCTGGCGGCAGGTCGCGGGCGAGATAGTTCCGCGCCAGCCGGTTGGTGAAGATTCCGCGCAGCATGACCTCCCAGTTTCCGCGATAGGACGCGTAGACATTGAGATCATCCGGATCGCCGCCGCGTGCGACAAGCCACTTTCCGGCCTCGCTTTCCGTGTCGATCCAGCCGGCGGGAGAGATATGGTCCGTGGTCATGTCGTCGCCAAGCACCATCAACGGATGGGCGCTGTAGCACCCCAGGCGACTTCCTTCGTCAAATGAGGCGAATTTCGGCCGGCGCAGATTGCGCGATGTCGGGTTCCAAGGGAAGCGGGCGGTGCTCGGAGCGTTGATCGCGTCCCAGGCCTTGCTCCGCCAAGCCGCCTTGAAGGCCTGGGGAACATCCGCGGCGCGGAAGCCAGTCTCCATTGCGGCATCGATCTCGGAGCCTGTGGGCCAGATATCCGACAGGTAAACTGGGGACCCGGCCGGATCTATCCCAAGCGGGTCGCGCAGGACATCACCATATACGTCGCCCTTGAGCGCGTAGGCGATCACGAGCGGCGGCGATGCCAGGTAAGCAAGGTCGAGCTTCGGATGGACCCGTCCGGGGAAGTTCCGGTTGCCGGAAAGGATGGCCGCGATTGCCTTGCCATCGGCCAGAGCCGTCTCGATCACATCCGGCAGGGGGCCGGGATTGCCGATGCAGGTCGTGCAGCCAAAGCCGACAATGTCGTAGCCGACGGCAGAAAGATCCTCCAAAAGGCCCGCGCGTTCGAGGACAGCGCGCGCGGAGGGGGAGCCCGGCGCCAAGGAGGTCTTGACCCAGGAGGGCGGGCTGAGCCCTTTCGCCCTCGCCTTGCGTGCCAGAAGCCCGGCCGCGATCAGCAGGCGCGGATCGGATGTATTGGTGCAGGAGGTGATGGCGGCAACCCCGACGGCGCCGTCCGGTACGCCAGAACCGTCCTCATGACGCAGCTTTCGGCTGATCGCGGCCTCGATAGCCGGAACAGCCTCTCGAGGCGGCCTCCGGTCCTGCGGTCTGCGCGGTCCAGCAATCAGCGGCGAAAGCGTGCCGAGATCAATGGTGATCTCTCGATCGAAACGTGGAGCCTCGGTTGTGTCGAACCAAAGCCCCATCGCGCGGAAGACGGGTTCGATCGAGGCGACGAGCGCTTCTGGCCGCGCGGTACGTTCGAGATAGGAAACCGTCGATGCGTCGACGGCAAAAAAACCGGTGGAGGCGCCGTATTCCGGCGCCACATTGGCAAGGACGGCCCTGTCATCGGCCGAAAGATCCGCCACTCCGGGGCCGTAGAACTCCACAAACGCCCCTGCCACACCAATCCTGCGCAGCTGGTGGGTCACTTCGAGCGCAAGATCCGTTGAAAGGGTTCCGGCCGGCAAGCGCCCCTCCAGACGCACACCGACAATTTCGGGTATGGCGAGCGAGGTCGCCTGTCCGAACATGACGCTCTCGGCCTCCAGCCCGCCGATCCCCCAGCCCAGCACGCCGATGCCGTTGATCATTGGCGTATGGCTGTCCGTGCCCAGCAGCATGTCGGGATGTGCCCTGCCGTCCTCGCCGATCTCCAGCACGCTTGCCAGTTGTTCGAGGTTGATCGTGTGCATGATGCCGGTGCCGGGCGGGTTGACGCGCACCGTCTCCATGGTCTGCGCAGCCCATTTCAGGAAGCCATAGCGCTCGGCGTTGCGCCGGATCTCGTTGCTCCGGTTGATCTCGAATGCCTCCGGCGTGGCGTAGCAGTCCACGGCGAGCGAGTGATCGATCGAAACTTCAACCGGTAGGAGGGGAGCGAGGATTTCGGGATCGTGCCCGGCCTCGGCCAGCGCATCCCGGAGCCCGGCAATATCGGCCAGCGCCGGGGTGCAGGTCGTGTCATGCATCAGGATGCGATTGGGTTGGAAGGTGAACTCGAAACCGCTTGGCCGGCCGTCGAGCCAGGCGTCGAGCGCGTCGAGGAGCGGTGTGATCCCACCACCGGTTGCGCGAATGTGGTTCTCGGACAGGAGGCGCAGGACGTGTGGAAGGCGGGTGACCCGCGAACCGAGAACGCTCCGCAGGTCCGTGACCGTCAGCGGCCCGGAGGCCGTCTCAACTCGGATCTCGGTTCGCATGCCGTCCCTTCCCCGTCCGTCAGGCCAGTTCATCGTCGCTGTAGAGAACACCGTCGGCATCGCCAAAGACCCAACCGCCAGGCCGGAATACGACACCGCCGAAGCTGATCGCACCGCCGGTTTTGCCCCAGCCCTCCTTGGCGCTCTTCACCGGGGAGGTGGCAAGGGCAAAGACGGTCGTCGGCATCATATCGATCTCGGCGCTGTCACGGATTGCGCCATTGACGACGATCCCGGCCCAGCCCGAGTTGATCGCGAGATCGGCGAGGATGTCGCCGAGGAGCGCAATCCGGGTGGAGCCGCCCCCATCGACAACCAGGATGCGCCCGTCTCCGGGCTGTTCGAGCTGCGCGCGAACCTCCGTGTTGTCCTCGAAGCATTTCACGGTCTGCACCATCCCCCGGAAGAACGGTTTGGAACCAAACTGGCGGAACGGGAGGTGGACAAGGGTCAGCTTGCTTGCATGCGAGTCGATCAGGTCTGCGGTTTTCATGTCTGTCCTCAGATGGTTCCGAAAGTCGATTTCAATTCGACGACTTTCTCCGGCGACAACATACGGGTCGGAACGCCGCGCAATGCGACCAGGAGTTTCGCGGTTTCCTCCAACTCTTCCGCAGCGTTGACGGCGGAATGCAGGTCCGTGCCCGAAACAACCGGCCCGTGATTGGCGAGTAGCACGGCGGCGTGCCTCCCTTTCAGAGCGCGGATCCTGTCGCCCATAGCCGGATCACCGGGCCTGACATAGGGCACCATCTTCACCGTCCCTACCCGCATTACGACATAGGGCGTGATCGCTGGAATGCAGTCCTCGGGGTCCGTCTCCTCCATGCAGGAAAGCGCCGTGGCCCAGGTCGAATGAAGGTGAACGATGGCGCCCGCTTCGGGTCGGGTCTCGTAGTAGGCCCGGTGCAGGACAACCTCCTTTGTGGGACGGCCACCGTATATGTGCTGCCCGTCGAGACCGATCTTGGCGATTGCATGCGGATCGACCTCCCCCAGTCTCGCGTTGGTGGGTGTCATCAGCATTCCGTCGGGCAAACGAACCGAGACATTCCCGGCCGACCCGACCGAGAACCTCCGCTCGAACAGGGAGCGGCACAACCTTGCCATCTGTTCGCGAAGGCGGCATTCGGTCGTCGTCATTGGCCAGTCTCCATGATGGACAGCGCCTTGGCGAAGAAATCGGATGCGCCGAAATTGCCGGATTTGAGAGCGAGCGCGACGGGCGCCTCCGACCCGAGGGTCAGTATCGGTACGCCGGGGTCGATCTCCGGGCCGATGACCATGGCAGGCGAACCAAGCGCACTGGCAACAGCCTGCGCGACGGCACCAGAGGTCTCGCCACCGGCGACAACGATCCGTCGACAGCCTTGGGCCAGCAACGCGCGCGCCGTCTCAGCAAAGAGTGTGTCGAGCCTTGCCGAGACGGCCTCTCGAACGAAGCGTCTCTGAAGGGCTGTCACGTCTTCCGGTGCGCCCGAAGAATAGGCCAGTGGTGCGCGACCTGCGTTTTCCGCCATGAATTGAGCGAGAGTCTGCGGCGTGACATCGCCGGACATGACGGCGGGGACGTCGATCGGGTAGACGGGGTGGTTTTGTGCGTGCTGATCGATCTGGCCACGTGTGGCGCCGGAACAAGAACCAGCGAGTATGGCTTCCGGTCCAACCACAGGCTGGAACGCGCTCCTGCCGCCTTTCGCCTCGCCACGCCGGATGAAATTCCGTGGCAGGCCAAGGGCAATTCCCGACCCACCGGTGACAAGCGGAGCCTCGGCGATCGCCTCTCCGATTGTCAGGAGATCTGCGTCGGAAATCGCATCCACCACGCAGAGTCCAGTTCCTTTGTAAGCCTCTGCCGCAAGTGCGCCTGCAACCGAAAGTACGCCTGCCTGAACCGCTGTCTGTGGGACATGCCCGACCACGCCTTTGCATTGGCGGGCAAGGAAGCGGCGGATGTCCGGGTCGGTCATCGGGGTGAGCGGGTGGTTCTGCATCCCGCTCTCGCTCAGGAGCTTGTCGAAGACAAAGAGATGCCCTTGGTAGATGGTCCGACCGGTGGTCGGGAAGGCAGGGCAGACAACGGCTGCCTTCGCCGAGAGAGCACTCGCCAAAGCCTCGGCCACCGGGCCGATATTGCCGTCCGGCGTGGAATCGAAGGTGGAGCAATATTTAAATATGATCTGCCGGCACCCCTGCGCACGCAACCAGTCGAGTGCCGCGAGCGAGTCCGCAACAGCCTCCTTGACGGGCGCGGAGCGGCTCTTGAGCGAGATGACCCCGGCCTCGACCCCCGCCGGTGCCGGGCCGTCGGGGATCCCCGGGAACTGCGCCGTTACCAACCCACCTTGGGGTTCGATGCCCTTGGCGAGCGTGTTGGCAATGTCGCTTGCACCGGTAAAGTCGTCTGCAATCACACCGATCAGCATCAGGCCTGGTCCTTCTTCCCGGCAATGAGCTGCTTCATCTCTTCCACCGCGGCTTCCGGGCTGGTCAAAACAGGTGTGCGGGTCATCTCGCGCGTCACAATGGCGGCCGGCGCCATCGAGAAATGCGCCAAAAGGATCACGTCGGCATCCGTCACGTTTTCGGCTGTCTCGGCGATGATCCGGTTATGCGTATCCGCGTCCCCGGCCTGCAGGGCGTCGCGCGCGCCGGGGGCGAGGATCGACCGGATGGTGGCCGAGGGGCGTCGCCTCGCGGCTTCTTCGCGGAACTCCCGCTCCATCCCGGCAACGGCTGGTTCGAATGTGTAGACCATTGCCACCCTATCACCCGCCTTGAAGGCGGATTTGAACATGGATTCGTTGGGTTTCAGTACCGGCAAGGGAGAGGTGCGCGCCGCTTCCTCAATCCCCTGTCCAAAGGCGGAGCAGGTGTAGAGGATTCCATCAGCCGCAATACTCTCACCATATCGGGCCAGAGCCACAATACGACGGTCGAGGTCCTCGTTGGAAGCAGCGGGCCTGGCGCGGTCGATGGAGAGGCCCTCTTCGAGGATCGAAACCACCTCAGCCTCGGGCCAGTCCTGCCGGAGGGTCTGCTCGATCGGCTCCATTGCCAGCCGGGTTGCGTGGATCAGGACAAGTCTCGCCATAGGCCAAAATCCTTGGGTCGGTTGGGGGTGGCGCCATCGCGGGATGGCGCCACCCGAAGGGGCTGATGCAGGGAGGGAGATCAGCCCGCTGTCACGGCCTCGGCCACGAATGTGCCGAAGCTGTCGCAGTTCGCAGACCCGCCAAGATCACGGGTGCGCTTTGCCGGATCGTCCAGCACGTCATCGACGGCCTTGGAAATGGCGTCGCCCGCAGTCATCAACTTGTCGATGCCGCGCTGCTCGCCGAGCCAACTCAGCATCATGGCCGCCGAAAGGATCAACGAGGTCGGATTGGCGATGTTCTGCCCCTGGATGTCCGGGGCGGAGCCGTGCTGTGCCTGGGCGCAGACAAGGCCGGTCTCGGCGTTGGCGTTGATCGAACCGGCAAGACCGAGGCTTCCGGACAGTTCGGAGGCGAGGTCCGACAGAATGTCGGCATAGAAGTTCGTGGTGACGACGAGGTCATAGATTTCCGGCTGGCGCACCAGCAGGGCGGCGAAGGCATCGACGATCTTGTCGTCCACCTCGACCTCTGGGAAGTCCTTGGCGACCGCGTAGAAGCATTCGAGGAACAGACCGTCCGTCATCAGGAAGGAGTTGGCCTTGTGGATCGCCACGACCTTCTTGCGGCGCTGCATGGCGAGGATGAAGGCCTGACGGCAGATCCGCATGCAGCTGGCCCGCGTGATCTTGCGAACGGACAGCGCGATATCCTCGGTGGGCATCATCTCGCCCACGCCCTTGAACATGTTCCGGTCGGGATAGAAGCCTTCGGTCGCCTCGCGCATGATCACCAGGTCCATGCCGGGCGCCTTGGAGGGCAGGAACTCGCGCGTCCGGGCCGGGCGGACATTGGCATAGAGGTCAAGCCCGATGCGGAACCCGGCGGAAACGTTCCGACCGCCTTCTACGACCGGCGGATAGTCCATGTGGGACTGGGTGCCGAGGATCACGCCATCGAACTCCGTGCGCGCGCGGTCGAGCACCTCTTCGCGCAGCGTGATGCCGTATTTCTCGAGGCTGGGAAAGCCGCTTTCTTCTTCGTGAAACGTCAGGCCGAGATCGAATTTCGCATTGGCCGTTTCAACCACTTCAAGCGTCGCTGCCATGATTTCCGGGCCGATACCGTCGCAGGGCAATGTCATGATACGCATGGGATTTCTCCAGATTTTACGCGTGTCGGGTCAGTGCGGTCCCTGCAGGGGCCGCTTGAGAGGGGTATTTCGGGAGAGGCGCCGCGAGGGCCGCGGCGCCGGGGACGTGTCAGCCGCCTTCGGACACACCTTCGGAAACGCTTTCGGTGCGGCTCTTCTGCATGCGGGCCTTCATGCGCTTGCCCATGAACATCGGCAGAACAAAGCCGGTAATGGCGATGAGCCAGAGGATGATCGCGAGCGGGCTGCCGACGAGGACGGACCAGTCACCATCCGAGATCGTCATGGCGCGGCGCAGGTTCACCTCCATCTGGTTGCCCAGCAGGATGCCGAGGATGATCGGCACCAGCGGCACGTCGAGCTTGCGCAGCACCCATCCGGCGAAGCCGAAGCCAACCATCATCATCACATCGAAGGTGGAACCGGTGATCGAGTAGATGCCCACGAAAGAGATCATCGCCACGACCGGCATCAGGATCCGTGTCGGAACCATCAGCACCCGGGTAAAGAGGCCCACCAGCGGGATGTTCATGGCCAGCAGGATGATGTTGGCGATGAAGAGCGCGGCAATCAGGCCCCAGACGACGTCCGGGTTCTTCTGGAAGAGCAGCGGGCCGGGGGTGATGTTCAGCTGGAGCAACACGGCGAGCAGCACCGCGGTTGTCCCCGATCCCGGCACCCCAAGCGCCAGCATGGGCACAAGGGCACCGCCGGAGGCCGCGTTGTTGCCGGCCTCGGGGGCGGCAACGCCGCGCGGGTCGCCCTTGCCGAAGGTCTTGCCATCATGGTCGACCGTCTGCTTTTCAAGCGAATAGGCCAGGAAGGAGCCGAGCGAGGCCCCTGCCCCCGGCAGCACACCGGCGAAGAAGCCGAGCCCGGTGCCGCGCGCCATGGAGGGCAGACAGCGCTTGATCATCCCGAGGTCGGGCAGGATGCGGCCGATATTGGACGCGCTGGTCGCGTTGGGCGACTGGCCGCGATGACGTTCGAGGAAGATGAACACCTCGCTGACAGCGAACAGGCCGACGATGGCAATGAGGAAGTCGATGCCGTCATAGAGGTGGATATGGTCGAAGGTGAACCGTTGCGAGCCGGTCTGCGAGTCGCTGCCGATCATCGCCACGCCGAGGCCCAGGGCTGCGGCGAAAGCCGATTTCGCCTGGTTCGTCGAGGAGATGCCGCCAAGAGTGGCGAAGGCGACGGTGAAGAGCACGAAATATTCGGCCGGACCGAAGAGCAGCGCGATCTTTACCAGCTGCGGCGCCAGGATGACCAGGCCACAGGTGGCGACGAAGGCACCGACAAAGGAGGCAACGCCCGACAGTGAGAGCGCTTCACCCGCCTGGCCCTTGAGCGCCATCGGGTGGCCGTCGAGGCAGGTCATCATCGCCGGTTCATCGCCGGGGATGTTGAGCAGGATCGAAGAGATCCTCCCGCCATACATCGCGCCGTAATAGACGGAGGTCAGAAGGATCAGCGACGGCGTCGGGCCAAGCCCCAGAGAGAAGGCGATCGGGATCAGGATGGCGACGCCGTTTGCCGGGCCGAGGCCGGGCAGTGCGCCCATGAGCGTGCCGAGAAAGCAGCCAAGCACGGCGAGGAAGAGGTTCTGCGCGGTCAGGGCGACCGAGAAGCCATCTGCAAGAAGGGATAGGGTTTCCATCTGTATGTCTCCTCAGAAGCCGAGCGGTCCCTTGGCAAGCGAAAGGCCAAGGATCAGGTGGAAGGTGACGTAGATGCCGATGGAGGTTGCGAACCCGATGACCAGCGACCAGAGCGGGGCCGTTCCCAGCCGCCAGGTCAGGTAGGCGGTCGCGAAGATGGTCGAGATGACAAAGCCGATTTCGGGCAGCGCCCAGGCGTAGAGGAACATCACCGCGCAGGCGAAGACGATCTCGGCGAAGTCGCGGAAGGCCGGCCACTCTGGCTCGTCATCGGGCCGAAGCATGAAATAGATCGAGGTCAGGCCCAGGACGGTGCCGACGATATAGGGAAAGGCGCGCGGACCGACGACATCGACCATGAAGCTGTCTTTGATGATCGACGCGGCCCAGATGTAGAAGATGGCAAGGGCCAGTCCGAAACCGCCGAAGATGCGGTCACTCATTGTTGTTCCTCCCGACTTGATGCCGATTGGGGGCCGACCCTCTGGGAGCCGGCCCCGGTTCGCATTACTCGATGATACCGATCTCTTTGGAGAGCTTCTTCACATCTGCGATGCTGCCGGCAACGAAGTCGTACATGTCGTCGCCGAAATTATTGAACGGCGCGATGGCGGCTGCTTCGAGCGTCTCCTGGAAGGCGGGATCCTCCACCATGGTCATGATCGCACCCTTCCAGAACTCCTTGGCTTCATCCGAAGCGCCGGCGGGCATGTAGAGGCCGCGCCAGTTGGCACCGACCACATCATAGCCCTGTTCCTTGGCGGTCGGGATGTCGGGGAAGTTCTTCAGGCGTTCGGGGGCGAGGATGGCGATGATGCGGATATCGCCGCTTTCGAGGAAGCCGAGCATTTCCGAGAAGTCACCCGAAAGCGCTTCGACGGAGCCGGAGAGCAGGCCGGTCATCGCTTCGCCACCGCCGGAGAAGGAGACGTATTTCATCTGGCGCACATCCTCGAGCCCGGCCTTCTGCGCGACCAGCATCGGCTTGATATGGTCGAAGCTGCCAACCGAGGAGCCACCGGCGATGCCGACGGATTTCGGATCGGCGATGATGTCATCCATCATCTGGTTGAGGGTTTCGTACTTGGAATCCTTGCCCACGGCGATCGCGCCATATTCGGCGCCGAAGGTCGCGAGGAAGTGGACATCATCCTGCACGGCACCTTCATAGATACCCTGCGCGATGCGGGCGCTGGTGCTCATGGAGGCGGCGACGATCAGGTTGTTGTCCTCGTTGCGTTCCTTGGTCACATGCGCGAAGGCGACGCCACCGCCACCACCGGACATGTTGGTGACCTGCATCGAATCTTCGATCACTCCGAGATCGAAGAGGTACTTGGCCGTCGTGCGGCAGATGAAGTCCCAACCGCCCCCGGGGTTCGAGGGAGCGATGCAATGCGGGTTCTCGGCCTTGAAGCCTTCGGCTTGAGCCGCCGAAAAGGCGCCGGTTGCGGCGATCAGCGCGACCGCACCCAGCTTGAGGGTTTTCGTGATCATGCGGGTTTCCTCCCTGTGCAGAATCGAAAGCGAAACGAATCTTCGCTCGCCACTGAGATTGCATATGATCGTGACAAAAGCCAATACTAAATTGGATTTTTGAAGTTCATTGTCCATATTCGTCCGTGTGGTGGCGATAGCGGAGTACGTTTACACATTGATTTTCAACAACAATTTCTCACTGGAGGGGATCTTGAGGCACCCTTCGATTTGAACTTTCGCATCAGCGGCGCCAACGGGGAGCGGCGATCTGCGGTCCGGAAGATTGTACAATCACGGTCCAAAGAGCCAATCCGCCCCAGTCCATACGGATCAACATGGGTCTGTGACCTTCATCGCCAGTTGACTCGGAGCGTGCCTCGGGGCGATCTCGCCACAAAGCCAATGTGGGTGCTTGATATTTTGCATTTATTGGATTAGTAAGCCTCAAAAGCCAATAGGAGGATATCGTGGGGAAAGCCACTGTGTTCAGACACACGGATCTGCAGGTCCTGGCCTGCCAGATCCTGTCCGGGGCAGGCTTGTCCCAGGACCATGCGGACACCGTTGCCCGCGACCTTGTGCATGCCGATCTGCGTGGTCTGGCGTCCCACGGGGTGTCCCGACTTCCGATGTATGTCGAGCGTATCCGTCGTGGCGTCGTGAACCCACGGCCAAAGGTCACCATCGCCCCCCGGACGACCGCGGTTTCGCTTGTGGATGGCGACGATGGAATGGGCTTCATCGCGGCGCATGCGGCGATGGACGAGGCGACGCGACTTGCCAGCGACAGCGGGATCGGTCTCGTCGGTGTGCGCCGCAGCACCCATTTCGGCATGGGCGCTCTCTATGCCCTGCAGGCTATCGAGCAAGGCTATGTCTCGCTGGTCTTTACAAACTCGTCGCCGGCCCTTGCCATGCATGGAGGGCGGACAGCCTTTCTTGGCGCCGCCCCACTCGCGGCGGGGATTCCGGGCGGCAAGTACCCGCCCTACGTGATGGACATGTCGATGACGGTGATTGCCCGCGGCAAGATCCGTCTCGCGGCGATGCGAGGCGAGCCGATTGCCGAGGGGCTTGCCCTCGATTCCGAGGGACGGGCGACAACAGATGCCGCGGACGCCTTCGAAGGCGTCTGCCTGCCATTTGGCGGCGTCAAGGGATCTGTCCTGGCGACGCTCATGGACCTGATGAGTGGCGTCCTGACCGGGGCCAATTTCGGCGGTGACGTGAAGAGCCTCTACTTCGACCATTCCGAGCCGCAAAATCTCGGCCATCTCTTCTTTGCCTTCCGCCCGGATCTCTTCATGGCGCTGGAAGATTTCGAGGGGCGCATGGATTGCTTCTACGAGCGCATCAAGACGCTGCCGCGCGCCGTTGGCTGCGACGAAATCCTGTTGCCCGGAGAGCCCGAGCAGAGGTGCCATGCGCAGCGTGCGAGAGACGGAATCCCGATCACCGACAACGTCGTGGCCGACCTGAAGAAGCTTGCCTCCGAAACGGGGGCGGCTTTCCCGCGAATGACGGACGGATGCGTCGCATGACCGGAACCTTCCCGCTTTCCGCCCATATTGGATATCTCTTCTCCGAATTCGCGCTGCGCGACAGGGTGAGTGCGGCACGGGCCGCCGGGTTTGGAGCTGTGGAGCATCCCGATCCATTTGAAATCCCGGCCCGGGAGATGGCGCGGATCCTGGATGGCGAGGGGATGCGCTTTGCACAGCTTTCATCCGGCATTGGGGGCGGAGGGCTCAAGGGGTTGGCATGCCTTCCAGGCAAGGAAACGGATTTCCAGGAGGCTTTCCGGCGGTCGGTCGATTATGCAGAGCGGATAGGCTGTCCCTTCGTACACCCGATGGCAGGGATCGTGCCGACCGGGCTGTCCCGCGGTGCGGCTGAAGCGACCTATCGCAGCAATATCGAGTTTGCCATTCGCCTCTGCGATCAAAGCCCCGTCACCGTCCTTGTCGAGGCGATCAGCTGCGCCTTTGCACCGGGATACCTGATCAATGATCACGCTGCGCTGATCTCCGTCCTTGCGCCTTACCAACACGATGTCCGCGTTCTGCTCGACACGTTCCACGCTGCCAACAACAACGACTCCATCGGTCTTTTCCTCGCGAGCGCGAAGCTCCGACCCGGTCACGTTCACATCGCGGACTTCCCCGGGCGGCATGAACCCGGCACCGGACGCCTGAATTTCGAGCACCTGCTCGGACTGCTCGCAAAGGTCGGCTATGCGGGGACAATCGGCTTCGAGTACATCCCAAGCGGCGCAACAACCGATCACCTGTCCTGGATGCAGGAATGGAGCGGGCGCTCCCGTTCGGACATGGCTGCGCAAAGAGGGTAGAAATGACGGATGCTATCCCCCTCGACCCGTCAGCCAGCCTTGTTCCGGCGGATGTTGCCTTGACGACAATTGGCTTTTCAAGTCTGATAAGTCCAGAAAATCGGCTTTTATGGCCAAATCAGTTCATAGCGGCCCAAATATCATGAAAACCTCGTCCCTTCCGCAATCCATCGCCAGCAACCTCGCCGGACGCATCGCGTCGGGTGTGCTTGAGCCCGGAGCGCATCTCAGCGCGCAGAAGGTCGCCGACGAATTCGGTGTCTCACGCTCGCCGGTTCGCGAAGCTCTGACATTGCTGGAAGACAAGAAGATCCTGCTGCGGGAGAAGAACAGGGGGTATTTCGTTGCGGCCTCGGCGCGCAAGCGGAGCCTGGATATCAAGAACGGCGAGAATGCCGAAGCCTCCGACGACCCCTATCTGCGATTTGCCGAGGAATGGCTGGACGATGCGATCCCGGCAGATGTCACCGAGCAGATGCTGCGTGACCGCTACGACCTGACCAAGGCCGGCGTGAGTGAAATCCTGCACCGCGCGAGCCACGAGGGCTGGGCCGAACGCAAACAGGGCTACGGCTGGCACCTTCTGCCGGTGGCAAAGACGCCGGAAGGGTTCGACCAGGTCTATCGTTTCCGGATGGTGATCGAACCCGCCGCAATCCTGGAGCCGAGTTTCAAGGCCTCGTCCGACGTGATCGAAGGCCTCCGCGCCCAGCAATTGCGGATCCTTGAGAGCGACACCTCGCGTGTTCCAACCTTCAACCGGTTGGAAAAGGGAACCGAGTTCCATGAGGAACTGATCAGGATGTCGGGCAACCCGTATTTCCACACCGCGCTGGTTCGTGTGAACCGCATGCGCCGGTTGATGGAGTACCGCGCGAAGATCGATCCGGATCGCCTGGCCGTCCAGTGCAAGGAACATCTCGGCATTCTCGACCTGATTGCGCGTGGTGAACTGATCGAAGCCTCCTATGCGATGCGGCAGCATCTTGGCGGGGCCCTGCGCAAGAAATCCCCGATTGATTGGGACTAAGCCCCGGGAATTGCGAAAGATGCTGGCGCGGACTCAGGCTGGCCAGAACTCCTGAGAAATCAACCGACAAGGACCAAGACCAGTGAAAGTCCATATCCTCGACGATTGGTTCGACACGTTGCGCGGGCTGCCGTGCTATAAGAAGCTCGACGGGCACGACGTGACCGTCTGGACCGACCACACCGCCGACGTTGAAACCTTGGCCAATCGGTTGGGAGAAGCCGATGCGCTGGTTCTCTTCCGAGAACGCACGAGAGTGACACGTGCCCTAATGCAACGCCTTCCGAACCTTCGACTGATCAGCCAGCGCGGGGTCTATCCACATGTGGATGTGCCGGCCTGCACAGACCTTGGCATATTGCTTTGCTCAAGAATGCCTGCCGGCGCCCCGTCCTATGCCGCTGCCGAACTGACCTGGGCGCTCATCCTTGCCTCTATGCGGCAAATCCCGGCGCAGATCGCTTCTGTCAAGTCGGGACGATGGCAGATGGGCGTCGGCAAAACGCTCCGTGGGCGCACGATTGGATTGTATGGGTATGGCCGGATCGCAAAGGCTGTTGCCGGCTACGCGGAGGCGTTCGGAATGAAGGTTGTCTGGTGGGGGTCGCAAGACGGCCGAGCGCGCGCTGCGGCTGCTGGCATGACCGTGTCCGAGAGCCGCGAAGCATTCTTCACCGACAGCGATGTGGTCTCGATCCACGTTCGTCTGAAGCCCGGCACGCGGGGGGCGATCACGCGAGACGATCTCAAGATGATGCGAAAGGATGCGCTCTTCGTGAACACGTCCCGGGCGGGCCTGATCCAACCCGGTGCATTGCTCGATGCGCTGAATGCCGGCCGCCCAGGCATGGCCGCCATCGACGTGTTTGATAGCGAACCAATGACCAATCCGAACGACCCCCTGCTCGCCCACCCCAACCTCATCGCCACACCACATATCGGCTTCGTGACGGAGGATGAGTTCGATCTTCAGTTCAGTGATATTTTCGATCAGATCGTCGCCTATTCAGAGGGCGCCCCGACCCACATGATCAACCCGGAAGTACTGTCCGGTTCTGATTGAGCGCCAGAAGCCCCGCCGGCATCGGAAGGTCGGATTCTCACGCCGCTGCTAACCGGCGAGTTCGCGCTTGTGGAATGCCCCAAAGGACGTGGCTCTCCAACTGGGATATGATAATCCCGCAGATTGGAGGGCCAGGAAATGGCTGGAAAACCTCGGCTGCTTCCACGTGATTGCGCTGAACCAGAGGGATCATTGGACAGTTCGGTTCGGTTTCCCGGGGCATTGCCCGCGCGTTTTCAAATGAAATCTGAGGCATCAACCCAATCGTAATCCCGACCACTGTCAACCAAATACGCATAGTGGTCGGCTACTTCGTATGCTTCGCTCAAAATCTCAGTTTCACAAGGCACAAAGTCCTTCGGCGGAATTACCCTTTCTTTTTCAATGCACGCGGACAGGTATTCTCGCGCAAGCGCGTCTCGCGCAGCATCGATCTGGTCAAGGAGCTTTCGCACCCTTTCGTTTCGATCAGTGTGTTTCATGTCGTTTTTCCTATTCAGCGACCGATCGTGGGTGGCCAACAGGGACATTGGTTCATTCACACTGAGCCCAAATACAAAATCTGACTATCGGAAGAAAATTCGTGGGTTCCCATGGCCTTGATGCTGTACACATCCGGGTCAGTAGGTCCGGATCAACCGACGGTCGGCCAGTATGGCTACAGAACGGAGCGAGATGATCGCGAATGTTGTCCAAGTCTACGAAACGGTCGATTGATCGAAGAAGGTGGTCCTGCGGAACGTGATCCTCAATCGAAAACTCGTAAAACAGCGCCGCTTGTACTTCCTGCCTCGGTCTCAACATCGCGATCGATATCCCCTCCACCCAGGGAGATTGAATCGGCGCTCAGGCCACCAAACAAGCATAGTTTTTCAACGAAATACGCCCTCCATGTCGATCTCTGCGCCGCAGAGCGTAGGACGCGACGTTCAAACCCAACGCCGTCGCTTT